>JAISZX010000129.1 GCA_031284365.1 Holosporaceae bacterium | reverse complement strand
GTTTAATTCTTTAAATTCAAGAATTTTAAAGATCTGAATATCAGAACCGCTTGCCGGATAATCTTACTGTTTCACCGGCTGCTTAGCGCTCTAATTTAAGAGAATTAAATGGCCCTGGCGTCGTACACTCTTTGTTGTCTTCATTTGGTGGTTTATAAAATTCCGTGATAATTAAATCACAAGAAGTAAAAAATGTTTATTGTGTTACAACTTACAATGCTGGTGTATACTTCCTTACGATTTGTGACGAAAACTGCTCGAAAAAACATTTATCGTCACTCGCGCTTTGATACCAGCTCTATCGGAATTTGTTGGCGTCCTTGTACAAAAAAATTAAGACAGTAACAGCTCCACAGAATACAAAACTTAAAGCTACCTCAAACATCAATACAAAATCACTTTTAATATACCAATGCAAAATTGCGAACACTTGCATTACATTAAAACCAAGGAAAGTAGTCAAGGACAACCCCCTGACACTTTTTGTTTTATATATTTTTGCAACCTGAGGTATAAAAAGAACAGCATTAAAAAATACGCCAGCTCCAAACATAAACTCTATAAAATCAGTAAAATAATGCAACACACTATTTCCTATTAACAATAAACACTGGCGTATTGTATTCAATCATAGACTGTATTTCAATGACCGCCACAAAATAATCTTAAGATTAGTAGTAAATTTTTACTGATATAACTATGGCAATAGTTACAAAAAATGTAATAAAATAGCGATAGAGTAAGGATGTGGGTTTTACTATGCAAGCTGAAAAAGAGATCAGCATAATTGTTCCATTCTATAATGAATCCGAATCGATGAGCTTGTTTTTTGAAACTATTATTCCTATTGTAGAACTGACAAAATTAACGTTTGAGATAGTCTGCATCAATGATGGTAGCAAAGATGATACATTGGAGCAGCTGAAAATTTTAAAAACAACATATCCGCAGATAAAAATCATAGATTTTTCGCGCAATTTCGGGAAGGATGCAGCTCTTACTGCTGGACTGGATTTCGCTGAAGGAAAATGTGTCATTCCAATTGATAGCGATTTGCAGGATCCGCCAGAGTTAATTTTAGATATGATAAAAAAATGGAAAGAAGGATTCGATGTCGTACTGGCGAGACGGGCAGATAGATCAGAAGACACTATCGTTAAGCGAATTACTGCTGGATTGTTTTATAAGGTGTACAATATTGTATCTGACTTCAAACTTCCAGAAAATGTCGGCGATTTTCGATTAATGGATCGAAAAGTTGTTGATATAATTAAGGAATTTCCTGAACGTAAGCGCTTTATGAAAGGTATCTTTGCCTTCGCTGGATTCAAAACTTCAACCGTCGAGTACAAGCGTCCCGAAAGAAATCGCGGAACAACAAAATGGTCCTACTGGAAACTATGGAATTACGCCATCGATGGAATTACTTCATTTTCCACATTTCCATTGAAAATTTCTACGTATTTGGGGCTGTTTGTAACTGTGCTTACATTTACGCGTGGTTTATGGATACTGTTTAAGACGATATTTCTCGGAATAGATGTGCCAGGATACGCCTCGCTTAGCATAGCAATGCTGTTTCTGGGAGGCATACAACTGATGAGTCTCGGAATTATTGGAGAATACATTGGGCGAATCTACGTAGAATCAAAACGTCGCCCAATATACATAATAAAAGAAATAATATAGATGCGCAGTTTCCACGCCATGGCCTTTTCCTAGGAATCAGAGGTCTTGAAAAAAAGTGTACGACTAAAGTCCGAGATGGGGGTATAATCTACTCTCAGTTGCTTGTTCTCTTCGGTGATAAAATCGAAAGTACTGCTGCATAATTTACGGTCTCGAGTAATCGCACAAATCATAAAATCTCAATAGATTCCCACAATTGGCCTACTGTTGTCTGTTTGGTTAGATGATTCGTCTATCAATTTTGCTGTGCTATTTCTTTCTTCAATTACTTCTTTTTCAGCAGAAAATTCATCTTCATCTTTAAATGCCTCTACTATATTATTGCGATCATCGTTTGATGGACTTCCGCCTGTTTCTGCGTTTATTTTGCGCAATTTTATACCTTTAGGAACACGAAACGGCTTCGGAGTAAGATACTTTTTCGCTTCCTCCATAAATTTTATAAAAATTGGTAGAGCTGTATTGGTTCCGTTGGCATTTTTTCCTAATGTTTGAGAATGATCATCAAATCCTACAAAAATACCAACAGCTATGTCTGGAGTATATCCGACAAACCATGTGTCGCGGCTTTCGTTGCTAGTTCCAGTTTTTCCAGCCATCGGAAAATTTAAGAAACTTGCGCTGGCTCCAGATCCTCTCTGCATAACTCCCTCAAGTAGTGACGTCAGCTGATATACGCTCTGCTCACTCAGTATTTGCGCGCGATCATCATTTAGCTTTGGTGGCGTTTTCTCATTGATGCATCTAGCAACTGCACGATTATCAATTTTATAGATGACTCTGCCATGCTTGTCTTGGATATATTCAACCATTGTTGGTGTGATTCGTTTTCCTCCGTTAGCGAGCATAGCATATGCCGTAGTTAATTTTAGAAGGGTTGTTTCTCCGGCTCCAATGGCATAGGAAATTAGTTCCGGCATAAAATCAAATATACCAAATTGCTCCGCAATACGCGCAATTTTATCGATTCCGACTTCTTGAGCAATCCTTATTGTTGCAGTATTTATAGACCTTTCAATTGCTCTCCGCAGCGTTATCTTATCGATAACGATGTCGTGATAATTTTTAGGCTTCCATACCCCCGAATTGTCTCCGAGATCTATTTCGATCGGAGTTGCATCGATAATAGAATTGTTTGCGAATCCGTTTTCTAGTCCGGCGAGATATACAAACGGCTTAAAGGCAGATCCTACTTGGCGCTTGGCTTGAGTTGCGCGATTAAATTCACTCTGGGAGAAAGAATATCCTCCCTGCATAGCCAAAATTCTACCGCTATCCACCTCTACGACAACGATGGCTCCCTGAACCTTTGGTAATTGATGAATAGAAAATTCGTTATTCTTCTTTTTTGTTGGTGCTACAAAAATTACGTCTCCTACTTTTAATTTTTTCGCCCACCTTAGGTCTGATTCTATAATTTTGCCATTGTCACCTCTCTCTGTCGTGATTGTGGTGTCTTTATTTGTAAGCGATATAACGACTGCTTTCGAGAACTCTTCCATACCCTTAGTAGTTGGAATACTGCGTAGTTTTTCTAAAATTTCAGACTGATTCTTCTTTGCGTCAATTTCTGCAACTGGACCACGCCATCCGAAGCGACGATCTACCTCTTCGAGGCATTTGCGCAGTGCATAGTAAACGCAGCGCTGTAACTTAGTATCCAGAGTAGTGCGAACAATCAATCCTTCTTTATTTAGGCTCTGAAAGGGAAATTTTTCGATTAAATATTTTCGAATTTCCTCGGAAAAATATTCTGCCATATTTCCGTTTTGGTCGTTAACTTCAACTGTTTTAAGATCCTCTCCCAGAGCTTTCTCTTTTTCCTCCTGAGTAATATGACCATCTTCAAATTGACGATTAATTGCCCAATTTCTGCGCGCTAACGCTTTGTCTTTGAATTTTGTCGGATGATAATTGTTTGCACCTTTAGCCAATATCGCCAGATAAGAACACTCAGCAAGCGTCAATTCATCTATCGTTTTGTCGAAATAAGTTTTTGCAGCTGCAGCAATGCCGTAGCTTCCAAGTCCAAGATAAATTTGGTTGAGATATAGTTCAAGAATCTGCATTTTTGAAAGAGAATTTTCAATCCTATAGGAAAGAATCGCTTCTTTTATTTTTCGCAAGTATGATATCTCATTGTTTTTTATTAAAAAAATTCGAGCTACTTGCTGCGTAATTGTGGACGCTCCTTGTGGACGTTTCCCAGTTCCTATAGTTTTAAGATTGTGTAATGCTGATCTTGCAACTCCCAACAAATCAATTCCGTAGTGCTCAAAGAAATGCTTATCCTCCGTTGATAGGAAAGCATTAATTAATTTCCTAGGGACTTTGTTGATCGGAACAAAGTACCTTTTTTCACTGGCATACTCGCATAACTTACTGCCATCTTTCAGAAAAACACGACTCGACAGATCTGGAGAATATTCTTTCAGAGAATTGTGATCAGGTAATTCAGATGAAAAAAAGTTAAGAACATAAAACACAGATAGAGCTACAGAGCCGCCAAGAAGTAATATCATACAGAGCGTGAACTTAATGCAACGAATCAGCTTCATTTTTCTTATCTCCAAAAAAATTATCCAGCGCATACTTAATAGCACATATCGTTTTTGTACGGAAATATTGAGAATGCAATAACTCATTATCAATTTTATTTGAAATGCACCCTAGTTCTACAAGAACAGCTGGCATATTAGCTTTAAGAATCTTTAGTTCGCTGTTCCGACATGGTCTATTTTTTATGCGGCATGCGTTAGGGATATATCCCACCAGACACTTGGCAAATTTTCGCGATTGAGACAGTGTCTTATAATAGCTCTTTGAATCAATTGATGAAGTATCTGATATATTTTTTAGTTTATCCAAATTTGGAAGCGTATAAACAGACATACCACGCAAATTTTTATCATCATTGCTGTCGGTGTGGAGAGAGATTAAGAAGTTAGCCTTAGATGCGTTTATCTTTTCCATTCGCTCCTCTATTGTCGCAAATTCATCATTGTCTCTGGTGAGAAAAACCTTATACCTGTTGCTTTTTAAAAGCTCATTTCTCAATTCGATGGCTGTAACTAAAGTAATGTTCTTTTCGTAGCTTCCGGAGACGCCCTTCGTGCCTGGATCTTTACCGCCGTGTCCAGCATCGATAACAACAATATGTTTTTTATTTATACTGAAGCCTATCTTTATAGAGTTTTTTGTATATACCTTCGATATGAATGTAACATTTTCTTTTAGAGCAACAATAAACATAAGAGATGACGGAGAAAATTTTTCAAAAAAATATCCTTTTATGATGTTGTGAGAAATTTTTCTTGCATTTGGTGCTGCGACCTCACGATTAAATGATAACAATACTTTAACTCCATTCGGCAGCGTATGCACACGCGGTGTAAATGAAGTTTTTTCGTCGAAATCAATGCATAGAAAATAGCGCTCCCGCTCTTTTTTAAGATAAACCTTTTTTACGACCTGTTTAGGATCTTCGCTGTAAGCGCTCTGCGTTACCAATAAAAACACAGCAAAAAATATTATCCTCAAGATAGAAAGCAACGATCAAACCTTTCCAATTTTCGTTATATTACTACAAACTAACAAGAAAGCATTGCTGATTTTTTTTGCTTTACATAACTTTGTCAATATGTGTTTCCCTAATAAAGGTTATTTTTCTTTGTTCATTGCCTTAATCGTCATTTTCATCTTCGATAGCAGAGTTTTTGATGTATTTTTCAATTTCTTTTCTGTAATTGGCTACAACTTTCTTTGTATCAGATAAATGCTTTTTTGAAACATAACGAGCAGACGCTAGGAACACAATGATCGTATAATTATCTATGACTTCCTTGAACAGAATCATCGTACGACCACAACGACCGGAAAAATATTCTTCAGCTATCGAAAGCGTTTCGTCTCTTTTTCTTTTGGTCATTTTTGAGAATTTAAATTTTGCCTTTGGACATTTTTCCGTAAATAAATTTATATTATCTGGTTTTTTGGGTAGTTTTTCTTTACTATCTTGCACGAACACAAAAATTGCAGTGTCGGTTGAGTTGAAACTTGTTCCTTTTGGCCACAGAACACCAATCAGACCATTTTTTCCTTTAAATGTCCGATATCCCCAATCTTCAGGAGATTGGATCGCAAATTCGTTCCTTTCGTCAAGTTCTGGAGTCTCTATTGGTACGCCACGGACACTGAACTCACAAAGAACGAAAAGGAATAAAAGCAACCTTCCCATCATTACCTCGTAATGTAGTTATTGTAGGGCGCAAAAGCAAATAAACTATTACTATACTAATTCAAAATGAGAATATTGAAGAAGTCGCATGAAAATTTTGTACTACTGCAGCACCAAAATCTTGTTTCTCATGTAGAATGGGTATATTTCACCACGCTGTGGGAAATTTAACAAAGTATCTGCAACCTATGAAGTAATACTATGATGAATATTTTAAAATTTCTCGACGCAAATACGGTTGGAAAGTTTAAGTATTTTCCAATTTTTATGGGAATAGATGTCACCGACGGCGATGTAACAGTGATCAATTCCGGAATTTCGTCGGACATGTTTAATATTGTTTGCCGAGCTCGCAATAAAAATGCGTTGAGTTCTGCTTTACAAAAATTTCGAGATCTTAAATTGCCATTTGCCTGCTGGATTGGATTCGACGACGATTATCCGGAATGTTTGCGAAAATTGAAAATTTATCTCGCAAAAAAAAGCGATGAATTGCAAATTTCGTTGGTTGATGACGCGAAAAATATTGAATGACTACTCACATTATCTCCATTTTACACAACTTACACCATACCAATTCAGAACTTTCCATATGGTCTAGTTTTTGAGGAGCACCATAACTTTTTACAGAATTTTATCATTTATTCTTCATTTATCCCCCATAAATCCTGCTTTTTGACCCATCCTTTGATTTTGTTTACCTCTACTTTGATCCAATTTTCATCTTTTTTCGCAACCTTCAGAATAACGTCTTTCTTTATTTTTGCTATTGGTTGTGATTCTGACGCATTTTTGTATAGTATTGTAAATTCTGACGTAACAATCGCAGTATTTTTGTTAGAAATCATATTTTGATGAACCCATCCTTCTGTGTTATCGATGAATTTTACTTTTCTCCATTGATTGAATTCTGCCATAAGCATTACCGGAAGATTTGCTCTCATGAACGTCCAACTGATAGGGTACTCTTTACCTGGACCGACTCTTAGATTTATTTCAGACGATTTTAAACTCACAAAAGTGGCTGCACACATGTTCCAATGAAGTAAAAAAAATAAAACAAATATAAAAAAACTGAACCGCATCATCCTGGAATTTTTCTAACTAGAAAAGATAGTAGCACAAAATCCGGTAAACGAGAACAGTCAACCGCAGTCCTATCGAACCATGGCATATGCATGAAAAAAGAACAAGCACAACACAGGACACAAACCTAAACCAGTATAGAGCAAAAAAGTAAATACATTTCAGAGATAAAAGAGACAAACATGCAAGATTTCTTTTAACACTTTTCCAAAACCTGCACACTTGTTAACGCGACAAGAACACCGTACCAGCAGAATCCGCCTATCCAATTCATGGAAGAAACCATCCCACAGATGCCAACCCAGCCCAAACAGATCTTCACTGTCCTTAAACGAAATCAACGCGGAGAAGGCGCACGCGCCTTCTCCTTTCTTCAAACGATCACTATTCTACATTTTCCACTTGCGCATCTTCAGACGCATCTTCAGACGCATCTTCTACTGGCGCGCCTTGATCTACGCTAACCTGATTAGCTAAACTCAAACGAACAGAATCGTAGTTCAACTGATCATACAAATAAGACTGGATATCCAGAGGCATCTGAACGAATAAAGCTCTCTGATCTGCCGGCTTCAAATGTCTAAAGAAATTCACCCGATCGTTAAACCGAATAAAGAAAAACTGACGAGCATCATTATTCAACGTATCAAAGTACTTAAGCTGGATGTCTCTGTCAAGCGAAACAAGTAGATTTACCTTGTCATTCGTATTCAATTTAGCAAAGAAATTCCGCTGACTCCGCTGACTCCCCCTACCTAACTGAATAAAGTACTCCGCCTGATTACACGAATGCAACATACAAAATGTACGCAACCTTTCAGCAGGCTTCAATGTGTAAAAGAAAGCCAGCTGATCATCCGCCTCCAAACCACTGAAGAACCGACGATGATAAGATGGATCCAATTTAGCAAAGAAATCCTTCTTATATTTCTGACTCAACTTAGAAGAGAAAGTCAATTGCTTCGAAATATCAAAACTATTAAACAATTCCATCTGATCACGCAGCTCAAATCCAGTAAACAATTCCAACTGATACTCAAGCTTCAACCTATAAAACAAATCCTTCTGAGTTTCAAGCTTCAACTTAAAAAATAAATCACACCGATCTTGTGCATTCAGCTCAGCAAGATACTTAATCTGATTCCTAATTTTTAACTTATAGAATAAATCCAAGAAATCCAGTTGAGTATCCCGCCTCCAATCAGCAAACAAATTCAACTGAAAATCAAGATTCAACAGACTAAAGTAAAACGCCTTGTCATTATCTCCCAACCTATTGAAAAATTCTTTCTGAGCATCATTCTTCAACAGACCAAAGTACCTTATACGATCGTTCGCATCCATACTATCCGCATAAAACAAACCCAGCTGAATTTCCGAACTCAACTGCTTGAAGAAATCCCACCTATCATCCTGCCTCAACCTAAAAAAGAGAGACGTAAAATCAGCTGAATCCAATCGACTAAACAAATCAACATGAGCAATCTGACTCAACTCCGTAAATGAAGCCAGACAGGTACAAGGACTATTCTGTACAAAATGAACGAACAAATCAGCCTGAATCCCCGTATCCAGTTGACCAAATATACGCAGACGATCATCTCTCCCAAATCTCTGAAAGACAGAGCACTGAGCCGGAAGCTTAAGCCGCTTAAAGTAACGATCCTTAGCTTGCGGATTCAACCGATCAAACTGATACAGCATAAGATTAATATTATAGACCTGACAACCACCTCCCAACTCAGCAAACAAATCCAGCTGCTCATCTGGATCTAACCGAACGAAGAAATCCCATCTATCAACCAATTTGCCCATCTCATTGAAGGCAACGTTTTTCTCCTCCTGATTCATCACACGGAAGAAAGTTACATACTCCCCAAATTTCAATCTACGAAATAGCAAGGGCCGAATTCCATCCTTCAAATTCCTAAAGAAATGCAATTTGTACGATGGTTCCAACTTATCAAAGAACCTCATCGCAGTATCAAGATTGGAAGACTGAGCATTCCTTTCCAATCCCAAAAACTCATCAGCCGCAGCAACTGGATCGAGAGCAACAGCCTGACCAGAAGCAACAGCTGGATTAAGATTCATCGCTGAAACAGCACCAACGAGCAAAAAAACACCAATACACATTACCTTTTTCATTTATGTCTCCTCTATATGTACACTTGGCATAGTAACATGCACAAAATGCAATTGCAAGTTGTATATTAAATTTGTTGCAAACCACTCAGAGACAGTCGTCCACTACGTCCATTTCATAAAGATACTTGCATCTCTTTTGGAGAAATTATTAATTGCAACAATAAATTTCTCAAAAAAAAAGCTTGACAGAATACATTTAATGTGTAATAATTAAAAAGATAATTACATTAGTAATGTGGATTATTTCAAAATTCTGGAGTCCGTCAGTGACCACTCGGCGCGAAAGCTTAATATTAAAAATACCGGTGCAGATAGGGTTTCTGTTTGGAACACGTAACGCGCGCGTTTTTGATAATTGAT
>JAISZX010000121.1 GCA_031284365.1 Holosporaceae bacterium | reverse complement strand
GAATTCGCCCAAAAGCATCTGTCGGTCATTGTTCTGCCGGAAATTTTATAGGATCATCAAAGTATGCTCTTACTCCGCAATCTTTAAAAACCCCTCTGATTACAGAATGCGCGGTGATTACCATAACTTTACTAAAATCAAAACCTGATTTAGCAAAGATCGCCGGTTGATCTGGCAATATTTTAGCTGAAAATGGTCTGGAAAATTTGCGACAATTAGCAATGTACTCTTCATAGGGTGAGTATGGCCACGGAACCATGGAAGAGGACTCTTCTATCAAAAAAGAAACAACTACCACTGTCATTATTCTAAAAGCATTTTTAAACATAACGATTCCTTTCAACTATTCTTCTGTCTTGCAGGGACCACGCTTCATGAAAAACTCTGCACACTTCCTCCAAAATTCATATTCCTGTTTTAAATATCTTATTAGATTTTCTCCAAACATAAGTTTTGATACATATTGCTCCATAGTACTGCCATAAACAGGCAGCAAGGCTCCATAAAAATCAGCATTCATGCGATGTTGAACATATAACTTTTGTGGGATCAAAAACTTGTAGATATCTTGCGCTGTGTCAGGACGCCATGCTCTATGAGCGCACCTAATTGGCATTCCAAGATCAAGTATAAGATTAAAATCGCTGAGTAAATTTATATACAACGTATTTTTATCATTGTGGTTCAGTAACGCCAATCCAATTATTTGAAAAATCTCTACAACATTGGAAAATAGTAATTTTACAATATCATCTTGGGATAATAAGATCTGAAACATTTGCGATTTGGTTTCATCAATATTTTGGCTTATTCTACCGATGATTCCATTAAATGATTTGACAAAAATGTCTTGAATGTCAGGTGGAGCAGTTTTTAGACGATCAAAAAAATCATGAAGAGCTAATTCATCAGGTATAGCAGTTGTAATTCGGGACATAAGTTCCATCGTTTTATCCATTCCGAGTATAAACGCGACGTTGAAGAAATCTGACGATATGGAATGCCCAGATTCATGATATAAAGTATATCCTGGTACAGTATCGTCAGTATAAGCGAAAACGCCGGATTCAACTTCTTTGACAGCGGATGAATGATGAAAAAAAGAGCGATAGCAAGTCTCGTCTTCGTAATCTACAGCGATGGAATTGTAACCTGATTCCGACAATTGCGATCTGTGAAAACCAAATGAATGCGTCTGATCAGTTGTACCATTAACAATTTTTGCAGATTGGAATGGTTGTGATAGAATTCTTGCAATTAGAGTAACGAATAAATTACGACATACTTTACTTTTTGCACAGCCCGCAAATATGTCGCCCAGAATTTTCGTTTTAAACAACTCATCAGAAAATTGACTTTTGGAAAGGGCTTCCATTATGAAACTAATGGCTTCTCTCGACGGAGCTTCTAAAATCGACAAACAACATTGTTTCGTGTTCCCGGGCAGGTGCATGGCAAAAATTAAAGAAGCTGCGTCCATATATCGCACTTCGTCGATTTGAATTCCATATGAATTAAACGTGGATATCAAACGCTGAACCACAAGTATTTCATTAGGCTTTGCAGCACGAGAAGCTGACGATATTTCGGCAAAAACTTCATCAGATAATTTGCCGGCTAACGCCTCTGTTTCCGGAGTTACTACTTTCCCAAAAGATCTGCGAAATTGTTCAATCATATCGTCTGTTATTTCTGGCTTAATCGGATTCATGCCATGAATATCGAAAATTATAAACACGGATAATACGAACGCAGTATGTGTTTTCATTTTTGGAGTGCCTTTATTAATCTTAAATCAAGCCAGTTACTCCATGCAGAACCTCGAGAGCTTTCAATGCATTTGGAGTTGGGTGGTTTAGCGGAGCATTGGCTAGTATTGGGTACTTGGCGTAGAAGTCCGTTATAAACAACAGGGCGACCGGATTAGTCAGTGCCGCCATTTTTTCTTTGCTAAGCCAGCTTTTTCTATCAAATTCTTTGTCTGTACCTAGATGTGTCCAGCGTACTGCTTTACCATCCGCAACAGAAGCGTCAAGGTCGCTTAGCATGTTAACGAACAAGGTTTTTCCAACAACTTGAACTCCGATAATATTTTGTATTTCCTCTGAATCGCCCCATATTGAATTAATCGCAATTAAAGCAAGTTTTTCAGATAGATCTCCAATAAAAGCTTGTCTATCCGACATATCAGAAGTTACTTTCAGAAAATCCGGCGTTTCCTGATGATACTCCGTTATCTTTAATCCGGATAAGCCGAAATAGGACTCAATTTGCTCAACAAATTGAGCGATATCTTCCCCTGAGAGCCCGTCCATACTTGCGGAAATAGATTGTCGGATATTGTCGCGGATTTGCTCAAAATCTTTAAAAAGCAAATCTTTTATAAACGGAGTCTTCAGGTAATCTATAACATATCTTGAATAACCAATATTTCCCAATCCAAGTGGGATATGGTATCCATGTCTAAACTCATGCGCCAATATAGCATCTGCACTGAGCACTATTTCTTCATATCCG
>JAISZX010000090.1 GCA_031284365.1 Holosporaceae bacterium | reverse complement strand
ACCGGAAAATAACCTCTTATCTTCTCGTACTGCTCCAATGACAATTCCATGCTGCCTCTCCACTTTCAAGCATATCTCGGAATACTACATTAATATATTAAGCGTCAACTGAACCTAAGAGCGTTGCACCTATTATTGTTGAAGCCAACAGTTTCTTGCACGGGTTTCTTTCTTTCATTTTTATATTCTCTCCTATTTGGAACTCTTTAATTGACTTTTCAGATCAATCCAATTGTTTTTTTGCACTCGTTATTTTTTCTACTTCAAAACATAAAATAGATTATAGCAATCCGAAATTAATACTTGATTAAAATGCAGCCAAAGACATTTTTTCATAAAAACTGCCGAACGAGAAATAAAGCGAACTATTATATTGTAAGCCATCAGAGCTAAAAATTCCTATCTCGGCCACGAGCAACCGAGCTTTTTAGAACAAGTATGCACATAAAGATTTTGATTTTTTGAAAAATATTTGAAGTAAACACAAAACTGCGTCTCGCCCCTCCATCTCCCCTCTCCGAACCAAACATTGCCATCTGTGGCAATATCTTCGGAATCGCCTCAGCCGCAGTCATTTAAAAACGGGCACTACAGTTTCTCAGGTTGCCCGAAATGCGGAGAGAAAGTGGGATTTGGAGAGAGAATACTGGACGACGCGCTGGTCCAAGCTCTCGGCAAAGCTAAACTGTGGGAAAACGAGCTGACAAAAGGCACCGTCGACCTCGAAGAATTCTGCCGCAAAAAACACCTCACGCAAAAATACGTGCTGAAGGTATTGCGCCTCAATACGCTCAGCCCGAAGATAAAGGCTGCTATTATGAACGGAACTCAGCCGAAGACACTCGTGCTCAAGGATCTGCTGAGAAAGCCGTTTCCGCCGATCTGGGAGGAAATGGAGAAGATGTAATATTTGACGAAAATTTTATACAATTAACCAAATATAAAAAATTAACCATTATTATGGGAAAAGGATGGAATTTCGATATCGTATCATGTATACTTATAGTAGGTATACTGATGGAAGTTGTTATGAGAAAGATTATTTATGCAGCTATTGCTATGGTCGGAATTTACGGTGTTAGCAAGGGGATGATACATCAGGATAGACACGATTTGTTTAGTAGCAGAGGTTTTAGCATTGAACGTGTTAGGGATGACATGATAAATGTGTTCACTCCTGCTGGAGCATTATCAATTACAGCTACTCTTTTAGGAACAATACTGTTGTGTAAGGGAAACATCGACCTAGAAGATCCAGTTTTTTCTCAAATAAAGCTGGAAGGCAAATTGGCAGATCTAAAAAAAGAAATATTGGAGTTCTTACACAATGAAGAAGAGGAAGTTATAGACCCAGTTAAGGCCGCAGTTACTGTCGATGAATCGGAAGCTGCCGTTTTTAAATGTTGTTTGACGTTTAGGGTAGCAAGTGAACCAACTGACCAAACGATAGGAGTCTTACGAAGTAAGCCTGAATCTTTCCGAACTGACGATAGATATCAGATACCAGATAACCTGTGGAACTGGAGTGCTCAGAGTCAAGAGAATTTCGATAAAGCGATTGAAGTTGGAAAGAATATTTACCAAGGGAGATACAATAAACAAGTCGATGATATGATGAATAAGGTTATAAGATCCGAGAAAGACGGATTTATTGTATCTGATGCAATTCGGGAGTTTTTGCAAAATTTATATGATTCTTATAAAGGATTTGACTTTAATTCACAGTGCCGAGCAATGCAGTGTTTATATCAATTAGCCGATGAACCTATGATCGATGGTCAATCTCGTGAAGCTGCATGGATGTTGTATGTGTATTTTTATGAGCAAATGCTTTTAAAAGCGAAATAAATCGTCGTATATGCTTGTGGAGGAATGTGTATGAAAAAGTTTGGTTTGTATACCTTTATAGCACTAATATTTGCGTCGGTTGCTGTTGTCGAAATAGTAGGCGCTATGAAGTATGTACCGACTCATTTAAGAAGTAAGCAAACAACAAATCCTGTAGTAACACTTGGTGAAGAGCTAAATCTAATTATTGATAGTGGGAAAAAGGATCAAGTACGAGTATGGGAAAAAATTCCCTTGTTAGCTCAACAAATGGTGACAGGCGTGTTAGAAAACTTTAGGAGAGTAGAAAATACCTATTCTAAACTTTTTGTATCATGTGATGTAGGCCCGAATCGATTGCAGCATATGATAGATAGGCATCAAGTAGGCACAGATGGCAAGCCAAAGACTGATGCAAGAGCAAAAGATTTTAAAGGATTTGCCGCACAAGTCTCAGATATTCTCTCTTCATCAAAAACTGCCGCGAATACAATTTTAGATTCCACGTTGTTGACCGGAGGAAATGTATGGATGAACGTTAAAAAAGTAGTTAAAGATTATGAACTACAGATATCAATTACTCTTCCAGAAAGTATACTAGCATTATGCCCGATGAACGATTTTGGCCAAATTTGTCCTAGCGGCCATTGGAAAATTCTGCCAATACAATCATTTTGTATACAGCTATTTTATCGCAACAACAAAAATCTTTTATTTGCATCAGCTTTTTTTCAACCTTGGAAAGAACAAGCAGCGGAATGTCAGTGTGGGAACTGCGTAGGGAAAGATAAAAAAGTGGGGCATTTGCATACTGATATCACGTTGGAGCCGTCACCAGTAAGTGGCCCTACAACAATCGCGGCTTCTATTCCTGCAATAAACCCAACCCAGCAAGCTATAGAATTATTTGATAATGGGGATGTAGATGGAGCAATAAGCGAAGTTTTTGAAAATGTTGGTACAGATCAAATGCGCCCAAAAGAAACATTTAGAGATATTTTTGAAGTTAGAGATAATGGACCTGATAAGAGAAATTATGTTGGTCTTTTAGCTGCTTCAAGAGGGCGTGAAGGATATGTAGAAAGAAAACGCGAGTTTTTAGAAGGACTTATAGCAACGTTACGTAGAAAATTGCAACAGTAATAATCACTGAAAATTGGTTTTTTTAGGTATAGTTTTTATATTTGCTGATCCAATTTTTACATTCTTGTTTTTTATTCGAGTTTCCCTTGCACCTCCCATTCTTCTCTCCGAACCAAAAGTTGTCAAACGCAGTAATATCTCCGCAGCTACCTCAAAACGGGCACTCCTGTTTCTCTGGTTGCCCGAAATTGTAAGTAGAGATGTATAAACGAGTACAAAATCGTAAGATACAGCTCTTGGTTGCTTGCGAGATAATCTCGTAGGCACAGCTTGTGATCACATCCCGAAATTAGGTTTCAAGCCTCATCCGCATAATGCGACACAAGTGGTAATCTATTCAGTTCGAATGGTAGCTAGTGCTTCAAAGCACATTTACAATCAGGAGTTTAACATGGAATCAAGGCAATTTTCAAATTTTATAGGTATTGATGTTTCGAAAGATAAAATTGATGTTTTTTCCTCATCTGACGGAAAATGTTTTCAAATCGCAAATGATGTTAAGAATATTTCTAAAGTATTTAAAAAAAATGACAATTCAAATGCTTACATTGTTTTAGAAAACACTGGCGGCTATGAAAGAAAATGCCTGGATACTTTGATTGGTTTGAATTTTACAATTCATAGAACGGATAATAGGAGAGCCAAGAATTTTATGAAATCCCTGAAATGCGACGCAAAAACGGACATTGTGGACGCGCAGAAGTTGTCTAGATATGGCAGAGATCGGCACAAAGAGTTGTCTATTTACATGCAACAGACTGAAAATCAAGAAAAATTACGAGAATTGTCTTTATATTTGCACGACTTAAAGAAAACTCGAGCCACAGAGAGAACTAGATTGCAAAGTCCTGGCTGCGTATCGCTAAAAAACTTTATAAATCAAACAATTGACGGTCTTAATGCAAGTATAAGTATGGTTGAAGCGGAAATCGATAGGATTTTAAAAAACGACACAAAATTACAAGCAAAGATTGAGTTGTTGTGCGGTTATAAAGGAATTGCAAAAACAATAGCTGTAAAAATATTGGCTTTTATGCCTGAGCTCGGGACACTAGACAGAAGGGAAGCTACAGCGCTTGCTGGCTTGGCTCCTATCGCCAATGACAGCGGAAAAAAATCCGGCTACAGAAAAACAAGAGGTGGTAGACCACTTGTGAAACAAAGCATGTTCTTAATTGCCCTTTCCGCCTGTAGGTCATCCGGGAAAATAAAAACATACTACGAATCGTTACTCGCCCGCGGGAAAAAGAAAATGGTCGCTCTCACCGCCTGTATGCGAAAAATTGTAGTGCAAATTAACGCCATTTTGAGGGATGGATACATAAAAACAAAATAAACCTTTACTTCTGTCCGTTTAACATGGTAGATGCGGAGAGAATATGGTGGAATGGAGAGAAAATCGGCGATTTTGATAGGGATTTCGGAAGTGGTGTTTGGCTAAAAGAAAAGCACTGGAAGCCTTTGGTACAATGCGTTTCGTCGCTATGGCCTCCCTATAGGACAACACTATATCGCCATACAGAAAATAGCCTCCCCCATTGAAAATAAAAAGCTAATCTTGCTGATTGAGAGTTTTAAGATATAATATGCACTATTTATAATGGGTATTGGTATGCCATCACTACTTGAAAAACGGCAAGAACTGGACAAAATTCTTGAGGATGTTAGCGCAAATGGTTACTTTATTTTTTATACATGGAAAAGCGAAACTATAAAGCTTTTGCCATCAGCCCTTGTAAAGAAAATTAATCTCCTCTGTGATGATGATTTTGATATTAATAATGAGCATAATACAAAAATAATTAAAATTATTCTTGATGACGAAATATACAAACTTAGTCTTCATAAAAATAAAATCACCAAAACAGATCTTGAAAAATTAAAATTACTACAGGCTCGTGAAGAAAATTTAGATTTCGAACTTCAGTTAGCCGATATGCGGTAATAATAAGCTATTTCCTTACAGAAGTTCATGGTATATTACAGCATTTTTTAGAGATTTAGGTTTGCCTTGGAAGCATGACGGCTCTACTCGTAATGCATGGATTCAAAATCAATTAAAAATGTCGAATGTGCATATTATATACAAAATCATAGTTGAAGGCTTGTTTAAGAAAAAATATTTTCAGGATGAAACAAAAAATTTCGAAGCAGCAAAAAATGAGTTCAAAAAATTTATAGATGATTCACTAATGATAAATGAGCCCCTGGATTTATCAGAGTTGTTTGGTCTCAATGTTAGAAATGAGCTCTTGTTCAACAAGAAAACTGAAACGACGGATGAAACACTAAATGACCTTGTAGATAAATCCAAGGAATTTTTTATAAAAGGCAACAAGCAAATTGCAATCGAAAAATTGTGGGATGCATTTGAACGAATGAAAACATTGCTTGATCCAAACAAAAAGATATCAATAACAAAGCTTATAAAAATTATGTCGGATGAGCTAGAAACAACTTTGTGGGAAAATGAATTTCGATCACTGACAGAAGTAGGAAACAACTACCAAATCAGACACCATGAAACAAACAAAAAACCTATTAATTCGGATATGGAAAGGGAATATTTTTTTTTCTGAATGTTATCTTTAATGGATTTTGCACTAAATAAAGTAGCCATTCATTTGGGAAATAATATCTTCTGACACTGATAGAATTGCTTTTAAAATTATTTTGCCCTCCCGATTTTTTCTCCGAACCAAACCTTGCCATCCGCGGCAATATCTCCGCAATTTCCTCTCCTGTAGTCGCTAAAAATCGGGCACTACAGTTTCTCCGGTTGCCCGAAATGCGGAGAGAAAATGCGATTTGGAGAGAGAATTGACGTCATGAGATAGGTTTTATGGTCAACAATTCAAAACCGCTAACACCTTCTGATATAAGCGTATTTTGGGAAACATATTCGTACCGACAACCGCACATTGCCAACTATGATTGGCTGGGGAACGTGGATTCGAACCACAGTTGCCCGGTCCAGAGCCGGGAGTTCTACCGCTAAACTATTCCCCAATGGTCACGCCTAATATCTACTCAATTAGCCGCTATTAAGCAAGATACTTTATCCTGAAATTTTATGTTATTGAACTGATTTATGGCGATTGCCAACTAAAGATAGGTACAGCGACATAGCGTTGCTGATTTTTCAGCACTTGATTAGAATTCATTAACAGCTTCGTCATATCCAAGCAGAAGACTGAAAAACCAATACATTTCACCTAATCGATATACCTTTAGTAGGCAATCCCGATTTATGGTATTTTGAAGTATATTATTTCTTCTATACATCATTTAAACATTTATATATTGTCGTATTCATGAGAATAAAAGGAAAGCGCAGCCTCTCCTCGCGGCGATGGCTAGATCGACAGCTCCAGGATCCCTATGTTAAGCGAGCTCAGCGGGAAGGATATCGCTGTAGGGCGGCGTTTAAATTAATGGAAATAGACGATAAATTCCGCCTGATAAAAAATGCGAAGTATATGATAGATCTCGGTGCAGCTCCCGGTGGTTGGTGTCAGGTCCTCTCCCAAAGATCTTCTGCCGATGCGAAAATATCAGCTATTGATCTTTTGCAGCTAGAAGCGTTTGATAAAATTCAATTGTTTCGCGGAGATTTTAAAGAAGAAGATAATCAGCGGGCTTTATTAAATTATCTGGGACAAAAACCTGATTTAATTGTATCGGACATGGCTCCACCAACCATTGGGCACGCGAAAACGGAGCATATTCAAATAATGGAATTAGTAGAAAACGCCTATGTATTCACCGCTAATGTTTTACAGATCAACGGATCATTTGTCGCCAAAATTTTTCAAGGAGGAAGGGAAAAGTCATTTCTAGAATTACTACAAAAGAATTTTCGGGAAGTTTGTTTTTTTAAGCCGAAATCTAGCCGGAATCTATCCGCTGAGATATATATTGTTGCGACGGGATTTAAAAAATGCAATTAGCTGCTCACATTCAAGCAAGTATTCTGTTGTTGGATTTATTTTTTGCCTCCGGTGCACCGTTTGATATGATTATGGCGAAGTTTTTTAAAAAGAATCGGACGGGGAGCCACGATCGCCGAGCAATTGCTGAGTTTTCGTACACGGTGTTTAGAAATTTCGAGAAAGTAAAGTTTTTATCATCACGTATTACCTCCGATTTGGGTAGATTCTATGTGTTGGTATTTTTAAAAGCTATTCATACTCTATCGGAAGCGAAAATAAACGAAATCTTTTCGGGAAAACCATATCATCCGGCATCTTTGACGGAATTCGAAAGAAAGTTTCTTCTTTCACTGGATCAAGGAAATGATTTTCCGGAAAATGCGAAACTTAATTATCCTCAATGGATGACACCGCTTTTAAAAAGGTCGTTTTCGCAAGAAGAACTACCGAATGAAATGCTTGCGCTCAACGAGAAAGCATGTGTGGATCTTCGCGTAAACACGCTCAAGTCATCTAAAGATGAAGTTAAGAAGATGTTGGTTGATTCTGGATTTGAAGTCGAAGATTGCTGTTATTCTACTTTGGGACTGAGATTATTAAACGGTAGGGTTAGTAGAAATAATGATGTATTAGCGAAAGGTCTAGCAGAGATTCAAGACGAAGGTTCGCAGCTGGTAACCGAGATCAGCGCCGTCGTCCCGGGACATACGATCGTAGATTTCTGCGCCGGAGCCGGAGGAAAAACTTTGGCGTTCGCTGCACTTATGCAAAATAAAGGACGGATCTTTGCCCTCGATAAATACGAAGAGCGTTTAGCGCAAGCTAAAATCCGGTGTCGCCGAGCCAACGTCAGTAACGTGTTCTATCAGCAAATTACTGGAAAATGGGTTAAACGTCATCTGGAATGTGCGGATCTCGTCCTCGTAGACGCCCCTTGCTCGGGAAGCGGCACATGGCGCCGGAATCCGGATATGCGAGCGAAGTTTACCTTTCAAGACTTAGCGGAATTATTACACATTCAGGAGGAAATTTTGGAGTCTGCTCATCGCTTGGTAAAGAAAAATGGGAAATTGATCTACGCAACCTGTTCGATTTTAAAAGAAGAAAACGAAGATCAAGTCGCAAAATTTTTAGATAATCATCCGGAATTTATAGCGCAAAAAATAGAATTATCAACCTATACCGGTAATTATCTAAAACTAACTCCTTTACGACATAAAACAGATGGATTTTTTGCTGCAATTCTCCGAAAGAATTTATAATTGTGGCCGCAGTCTCTTATTATCATCCATTGCTTCTTCAAAAACATGAATATAATCATCAATCATGGCATCGTTATCACTAAAAATCTTTACTCGCTGCCATCCACGTTCCGTTAATGATTTTTTCAAATCTTCATCAGAAACGATCTTTTCTATGGTTTTTTCGATTTCTTCGACGGAATACGGATCAAAGTAAAATGAATGACTATACAAATAATAACACATTTTTTATATGGAAAGATTAGTTATGTTTGCTATTTTTTATACTGAATAGTTGAGGATAATTTGCATTTTTGATATGGAAAGCGTATAGCGCCGACATGAAAGTCTGATTTTGGAAATAAAAAAATGAAGCGACAGGTATACCCAATCACGATAAGAAGTTGGATTTTTTTTGAATAGACCTCTTTCGAAACTAGCATAAAGAATTTTTCTTGTTACAAATTGCAGCGATTAGATTGAATCACAATTCGAAACGTTTTTGTCTGTTTCTGTACGTATCAGCGACGATTTTA
>JAISZX010000029.1 GCA_031284365.1 Holosporaceae bacterium | reverse complement strand
AAAGTCAATACACAATTTTGTCGAGAAAAATTAATTTTGAAGAGTTTTCTATATTTAAATACGCCGTTTCAATAGTGAAGTGCATCAAGAGGATGCATCTTCTAGTTGAAAAAGCTGATCGAAGAAAACCTCAAACGGCGTATGGAAGTTTAGCACTTTTCTCGGTCGATTGTTTAGCAAATTTTGAATTTCTCGAATTTTTTTATCCATGACGTACTTGAAATCAAATTTTTTGGGTAAATACTGACGAATAAGTCCGTTCGTGTGTTCGTTGAGTCCTCTGTCGCAGGACTTATACGGCCTTGCGAAATAAATTTCTGTCTTTAATTTCTTGGCAATTTCGCCATGCCCAGCGAATTCGCTTCCATTGTCGAAGGTGATTGTGTTTACGAATTTTCTGTGTTTTTTCAATGAGTTAATGATAGCATTGTTTGTATTTTCCATGGTTTTTTTCCCGATTTTTCTAACAATTAAGAATTTTGAGCAGCGATCGACTAAAGTTACGAGATGCGCTCTGCTTTCAGTGCTTACAACGGTATCGCCCTCCCAATCGCCGATGCGCGATTTTTCATCAACAACCGCCGGACGTTCTGCAATATCAACGCGATTCGGAATATGTCGGACGCCGGCGCTTTTCCCGCATCGTTTTTTGTATTTCCTGCCACCATGCCGCAGATGCTTGTACAGAGAGCCTCCGGCGGTTTTGTCCTTCCGCACGCATTCATATATGGACTCGTGGCTGATGCAAATTCCCTTAAGTTTCAGGCGACCTGAAATCTGTTCCGGACTCCAATCTTGACCCAAACAATTCAGCACGCGAGCCTTTAGATCCACCTTCATTTTCTTCGGAATTTTGCTGGCAGAAGACCGCCGTGCTGACGATTTCTCATTGGCTAATTTAAAATCATAGCTATAACTCTTTGAATTTCTCGTAATTTCTCTTGCAAGAACAAGGAAGGCCGCAGACACTTGTGTTGTAGAGTACTCCCTGGTCCAAGCAAGCGCACTTAAATATCCGAGCTTGACGTTAATTGACAACAGTGATATAAAATGTTATTCTTTCCGGATAGAATAGAAAAGATGGGAAAAATAAAATGAAAAACTTAATACTAAGCAGTTTAATCGTAATTACCTGCTGCTCTTTTGCAAATGCTATGGAAGATTCATCTGGATCTCAGTCGGACGCAGCCATAGTAAAGCCTCTCCAATCTCCAGAATCCATTATTCCTCATTTTAGGGACGCTCCTGCGCCTTCCTGGCTAAATGAATATGGGGAACGGTTGATTCAACAGGCGCTTCAGGATTACGCGCTACCAGCCGGAGATTCACCTTCGTTTAATTTTATGAGGGTAATCCTCGGAAAAGAATACCTCGAGGGTGATTCTGACGATGCCATCTCGGAAAATTTGAGAAGGTTTTTTCTTGAAGTTAAACCTACCGTAGCCTGTGGACACGCTTGGCCTGCTTTTGCTAAACTAGACTATAAAAAATATTTATCATATTTATCTGAGAATAGTAGCAAATATATTGAGGATCCATATTACGATAAATTAAAGAATTGTCTTTCTGAAGATCATCGTAAAGGCTTTCCTCAAGAGGATCGTAGCGGAATAGAAGGGTTATTGTGTAGAGTATGCCTTGATTTTCCCGAAAATTACGCGAAAGTTATAAAGCTTTTGCGCTTTGAGGCCGAAGAATATCGCAAAGGAAACGTTGTTGCGTATCACGCGGCTCTTGCTAATATGGCCATGTTTTATCGATACATGTCGGAAACTATAGCGGCATTGCGCGGCGAAATTCCAGGAAACAGTTTTGTAGCGCGGCCAAATTTTCTTTCTTTTTTAACGGAATCGGGAGCACCTTATCAAAACATAGCAGAGATATTGCATATGATAGGTGCTGGGGATCATCAATTTGCCCTCATGAGCTGTAATCCGGTTCTATTATCCGGAACTTCATTAAATAAAAGAGGTAGTAAAACAGTAACAGATGAAGATGATGATTACTTCAGTATATCGAGCGTCTCTTCTCTGGGATTCTGGAATGCTGGCAGAACATGGTCTCCTCCGCCTATTAGATCTCTCATTATAGATTCATTACTATATCTAGGCCTGTCTGTGAATGAGGCCATGAATTGTTATTCGTTATTCGAATCATCCTGTCGTGAATTTTGCCAAGACAACTCGGCGCTAATGGCAATTAGTATGCCAAAAGATACCGCTCGCACTCATACGATACTCACTTACGGCGGATGCGATAACTTACATAGCTTTCCGGCGGAAGAAATAGACGCATCAACTTTAAAAATGATTTTAAACTTACATCAGCGGGCGGACTTGAGAAAATCACAAGTGAGTTTTTCAAAGTTATCTCCGGAAGAAAGGGATAGAATTGCGATTTTAACAAACGAACAAAGGGTATTGATGGATCCCAATGCTCAGTTTTCCGCCGAAATTGTCTGGAGAGAAGATCGCGAATTAAACTCAGAAATGTGGAAGAAACTAATTGGTTTCACTGTTGAACTTATAGGCAAAAATAAAAATAGAAGCATCTATAATTTATTCCCTGGTTTTTACTCTAGAGTTTTTGGTAAATCTGCGGATCTCGCATCTTTCAGTATTCATCCGGACGCAAGATTGCAGCTCATAAAAAATGGAGAAATTGTTGCGCTATCAAAGCTTCTGGAACATACAAAAACGAATTTAACC
>JAISZX010000003.1 GCA_031284365.1 Holosporaceae bacterium | reverse complement strand
CCCCCCCCGTTGACACTTTAGGTAATTTTTCTTTAATCATCCACTTGTCAAAACAATTTCTCATAACACAAAAACTCCATCTCAATCACAAAATAAACATAAAAATTGTTTATTTCCGGTTAATACGTGAAGTTTTTGTGATACCGTCTCCTAGCTTACTCGACCCTTTCAGTATTTGTTACATGTTTCAACATAAATTCTGGAAATGCTAGATCAGACAGGATGTCATTTGGATTCTCATTTTCAGCTAGCAAACCAAAGTTATCTGCTGTTACACTATCAATATCACGAAACCTCGTTATTAATTCCCACCCATATGGCATAAATACATTTGTTTTATCTAGAGCTTCCGCGTAAAAAAGCCCTAAAAGATTACCGCAGGAAACTCTTTTTGAGGAATACACTTCGTAGTGTTGCGTAGGAAACTGTATGTAAGATTTCCCAATATGTCTCTCTAAAAAATTATTTGTGTGACGCAGCAAAGTCGGTATGATACTTATGCGGATCCCGACATCTCCATTGTGATTTCGCAATGCTTCCCAAAAAGGACTTACATGAACATATGGATTGTTTGCATCAGCATTATTCACCAACAAAAGAAATGGACGCAGTACCCCAAGGTTAAGAAATGTCTCTGCTCTGTAACAGTGTTCAAATTCTTTCAGCATAGCTTGACCGGCTGCTTCAGGTATCCTGCAATTTTCTCCTCTATTTTTTTTATTTGGAGTCAATTCATCTATTTTGTCGTACAAAATTTTAGGAATATCAAAAATTACCACACCGGCATTTACCACATTACCATTATCTGGAGATCTAAAAATTACTACACTGCCATTTGTTATTTCAGTGTAATTCCTCGGATCGCATGTATCAATATCATGAATAGCAATTCGTTTAGTAGTTCCAATACAAGTATTGTATTTACAGTACATTATATTCATATATGTACGTTGCTTTGTTGTGAATATGCCATTAAATGTACCCTCCATACCCATAGCATTACACTGATATTGACAAAAAATACCAATAAACAAAAAAATATATCGAGTTATTGACATCATATTACTGCTCCTTCTTACAAACATAATAATTCTATTGGACAAAAATTAATAAAATGTAAAAATAATAAATAAAATATTGTTGTAAGATGACGCTAGCGATTCGCCATAAAAAATCTTTTATCTGGTCAATGTTATCAAATGTGATTATATTGATTTGCGAAAATAAAAAAAGGATTATTATGGGATTTAATTGTGGAATTGTCGGGCTCCCAAACGTGGGGAAGTCTACTTTATTCAATGCATTAACTCAGACTATGGCTGCGGAAGCGATGAATTATCCATTCTGCACGATAGAACCAAATATCGGAAGAGTTGGAGTACCAGATCAAAGATTATCAAAGCTTGCGCAGATAGCCGCAAGCGGAAAAATCATTCCTACGCAAATCGAAATAGTTGATATCGCAGGGTTGGTGAAAGGTGCGAGCAAAGGGGAGGGGCTCGGCAATCAGTTTCTTGGTCATATTCGAAGCACTGATGCCATTTTGCACATTGTAAGATGCTTTGAAAATAGTGATGTAACTCACGTTAACGGAAATATCGATCCGATTAGAGATATTGAAATAGTAGAAACGGAATTAATGTTGGCTGACCTTGAGAGTTTGCGAAAAAGAGAATCTGCTGTTTCAAAGAAAAACAATCCTGAGCTTGCGGCTGAGAGATGTTACTTACAAAAGTTTATCGATTGGCTTGAGAATGGAAAAATGCTAAATCTGTTCGATTTTACAGATGATGAAAAGGTTTTTGCTAGTTCGATGCATCTGATTACACGAAAACCTATCTTATATGTCTGTAATGTCTGTGAAGAGGAAGTTATCTCAGGGAATGTTAATACGAAAAGTGTTGAAGATTTTGCGAAGAACAGGAATTCATCCGTTGTCATGGTTTCTGCTGCTATTGAATCTGAGATAGCCGTTATTCGTGACGAGAACGAAAAAAAAGAATATATTCAATCGCTTGGATTATCAGAATCTGGACTGGCAAGGATTATTCGCGGCGGATATAATTTGCTTAACTTGATTACTTTTTTTACTGTTGGTCCAATCGAAGCCCATGCTTGGACAACAAACAACGGATCGAAGGCTCCAAATGCTGCAGGTGTGATTCACTCGGATTTTGAACGTGGTTTTATTTGCGCAGAAACAATCAGCTACGATGATTATTTAGTATATAATGGTGAAATTGGAGCAAAATCTGCTGGAAAGATGCGTTTAGAAGGGAAAGAATACGTTGTAAATGATGGAGATGTATTTCATTTTAGATTTAATGTATAATTAATATATTTTTGTAGTAAATGTTGTGGAGTTGTTTATGAGGTTGCGATTTTTGTTGTTTATCTACTTGTTTTTTGTGGTGAATTTAGAGGCTCAAAAAGATCAAAAGACAAAGCAGCAGGAAAGAGTTGAATCTACCCATGAAGTGACAGTTTCAGAGAATTCATTTGTCGAGAATCTGAAAAATGCAGACTTTACAAATGTTGATTTTCCAGAGGATGTTGTGATCGGCGACAAAAAAGCTCCCAACACTGTAATTGTTTATTCTTCGTTTACTTGCTCGCATTGTCAAGAGTTTCACACGGATGAACTTGCAAAAATTATTAAGAAGTATGTTCCAATAGGGAAAGTTAAAATCATTTTACGCCAATACATAGATGATATGGGGGCACTGGAAGCTTCGACTTTAATATCGTGTTTATGCGGAAATTCGAGTGAAAAAAATATTGATACTCAGCACAAAGTATTTATGAATCAAAAAAAATGGATGGAATCGCAAGATCCAAAAAGTAAATTAAGGAACATGTTTGTTAGCTTTGGGTTTCCGATGGAAAATGTCGCTAAGTGCGTAGAAGACAAAAAAATCCAGGCAAGCCTAATGAAGGAGCATAAAAGAGCAACGCATGACTTGAAAATACGCATAATTCCGGCCATCGTCATCAACGGAAAAGTATATCAGGGAAAACTTACGATGGAAGAAATTGAAAAACTACTTAACTTCATAAAATAGCTCCTATAGCGCCGTTGAATATTTATTTGAAAAATTAGATTTTTCTGCTACACTCTGCTCAGAGTTATTTTTGCTGAAATATGGAGGAGAAATGTCTGAGCTGGATAAGTTGCAGGCAAGTTGCTTGTTTGAAATCGAGAACTGCGACAATCTCAAGAAGTTAGACGCACTCAAGCACGCCATTCTAGGAAAAAATGGTAAAGTCAACGAAATAATGAAACAGCTTCGTTACTTGGATGTAGATCATAAGCGTAAGCTTGGAGCTGAAATTAATTCTCTGAGAAGTGTAGTTACTGATAAGATTAATGAAAAATTTTGCGTACTCGAAATGAAAGAGTTGGACAAAAAGTTGACTTCAGAGTTTGTTGATGTGTCAATGCCTCCACGCTCAGAAAATATCGGCAAAATTCATCCACTGACTAAGGTCGAAGAGGAGGTTGCAAGTATCTTGTCATCCTACGGATTTTTATTTGCAGATGGTCCTGATATTGAAAGCGAATACTTTAATTTTACCGCACTTAATGTTCCTGATCACCATCCGGCGCGCGCCATGCATGACACATTCTATGTGCACAGGCTTGCCGATGCAAACGGAAGAAAATTGCTGAGATCTCACACTTCTCCGGTAGAGATCCATGCTATGTTGGCTAGCAGTCCGCCAATGCGTTTCTTTTCCATAGGAAGAGTGTATCGCAGCGATTATGATGCAACGCATACACCTATGTTTAGCCAGATCGAAGGTATCATGATCGATAAAAACACAGGATTTGCGCACCTAAAATGGATACTTGCTGATTTTCTGAAAAGATTTTTCGAAGTGGAGAGTTTGCGCATAAGATTCAGACCAAGTTTCTTTCCATTCACTGAGCCATCTGCGGAGGTGGACGTTAATTATGAGATTCGCGATGGAAAAATGGTGTTCGGTGTTGGGGATAAGTGGCTTGAAATATGCGGATGCGGTACGTGTCATCCGAATGTTTTAAAATATGGAAACATAGATCCTAACGAATACCAGGGAATAGCATTTGGTTTTGGTCTTGAACGGTTGACTTCTTTAAAATACGGTATCCCGGATTTGAGAGGCTATTTCGAATTCGATGAGCGTTGGTTAAATACATTTGGTTTCCATCATTCGGCAAGATAATTAGGAGTTTAATATGCGTTTTTCGTTTGATTGGCTTAGGCGCCATTTACATACAGAGTTAGACATACAACAAATTGCTGATAAGTTGACGTCCATAGGTTTGGAAGTAGAAAGCGTTAATGATCCGGCCTTGATTTTTAAAAATTTTAAATTAGTTCAGATAAAAGACGCAACGAAACATCCAGATGCTGATAATTTGAAGATGTGTGTCGTTGTGGATGCGGCTGGAAATGAATTTAACATAGTTTGTGGAGCTAAAAATGCACGGGCTGGTTTGAAGACAGTGCTAGCTCTACCAGGGGCGGTAATTCCATCATCTGGAGAAGTTTTAAAGAAAAGTAAAATTCGTGGTATAGTTAGTGAAGGAATGATGTGTTCACCAAGCGAACTTGCCCTTCCATCGAAGGAAGACGGGATAATTGAGATTGATCAAGGTGTTGATCTCTCGATGTTTGTTGGTGATGCTCTTGGATGCAGTGGTGGGGGTTTGGACGTATCGGTTACTCCGAATCGTGGCGATTGTTTTTCCGTTCTTGGAATTGCCAGAGATCTTGCGGCTGCAGGAGCTGGAAAATTCATCGATTCAGATCAGATGGTATGTGTCGCATCATTTGAATTTCCATTAAAAATTAGTTGCGACAATAGTGATTTTTGTTGTCAGTATGCTCCAATCATAGCTTTCAGAGTAATTCGCGGAGTGAAAAATGGTAAAAGTCCGCAGTGGCTCAAAATGGCGTTGCAGTCTACAGGTCTTAACAGTATTTCAACTTTAGTAGATTTATCAAACATATGGATGATGGACACCGGCCGACCAACACACATTTACGACTTGAAAAAAGTAAAAGGCAATCTAGAAATTCGTTTTGCCAAGACTCGAGAATCTTTCGAAGATATAAAGGGAAATCAGCACAAGTTGCTTTCGGATATGTTAGTGGTAGCTGATGAGGAATCTCCACTGTGTTTGCTCGGAGTCATGGGAGGAAAAAAGACTGCTTGCGACGAGGATACGACAGATATTTTGATAGAATCTGGTCTGTTTGATTCAATTTTTGTCTCAAAAACTGGCGCTTTATTGAATATAACAAGTGATTCCCGCACCAGATTTGAGCGTGGAGTAGACAAAAGTGCTTGCATTAGTGGATTGGATGGAATTACAAAGCTAATTCTTGATAATTGCGGAGGAGAAGCTAGTGAAGTATTTGTTGTTGGGGAGCAACCAAAAAATAATACTGTTATTTCTCTACGTAAATCTAAACTTCGCAGCGTAAGTGGAGGCGATATTGATTGGAATGAAGCGAAACTTGTTCTTAAAAAGTTGGGATTAAAAGAAATTGAATCCAAAGAGTCTGAATCATCGTTTCTTGTACCAAGCTGGAGATCAGACCTTAGCATCGAGGAAGATTTGGTTGAGGAAATTCTGCGAATAGTCGGATACGATAACATAATTCCTCAGAGCATCGAAGCTACTTCTTTCGGAACAGATAAAGTTTCGGAAAGGAAAAAGCAGATCATAGCAATAAAAAGATTACTAGCAGCTCGCGGGCTTTCTGAAATAGTGGCGTACTCTTTTATTAGAAAAGATTGTGCCGAAATGTTTATGGAAGACAAAAAACTCATTAATTTGATAAACCCAATTAGCGCAGATCTTAGCGTAATGAGACCGTCTCTGCTTCCAACTTTGTTGTCTAGTGCGGTGCGAGCAATGAATTATGGTCAAACAAGTGTTTGTCTGTGTGAATCTGGAAATATATTTCACGGAGCATGTGAACAAGAAATTAATATTGCCGGAATTCGCATTAGAGATACGTCTAGTAGAAATTGGTTGGATAAAGGTCGCAATATTGACGTATTCGATGTAAAAGGCGATGTTTTTGCGATCGCAAAGTATTGCAAAATCGATGAGAAAAGTATTACGACAACAAATGCTGCGCCGCCGTACTATCATCCATCAAGAAGCGGAACAATCATGCTGGGTAAGAAGAAGTTAGCTTATTTTGGCGAATTACATCCAGGAGTCGCAAAATTACTGAGCATTTGTAAAACTGTGGTTTGTTTCGAAGTGTTTGTGGATCAATTACCACAGTCCAGCACAAGCGCGACTGCTTTTAGTAGTAAGGTGTTTCCAAAAATTGTTCGAGATTTCGCGTTTCTTTTTAATGCCAATGCACACATTGGAAACATAATAAATGCTATATGCAAGCTGGATCCACTGATTGCTGACGTAAGCATATTTGATTGTTTTGATTTTGATATTATGCACAAGTCCATAGGTATCTCAATTGTACTTGATGCTATCAATAAAACTCTAACCGAAGACGAAGCTCAGGTCATTTCGGATAAGGTTGTTACCTACGTTGAGGGTATCGGCGGCAAATTGCGTGGAAAAAAGTAGGAAAAACCGTCAATGCGCATAGCGCATTGACTCCGTTGCTCTCTCTCGAGCAAAGGTGTGTTTGCAAGGAGCAGTGCAAAGTGCCTCTGTAAAAGTTGCCATGATGCACCACGGTTTGCATTTTTCTCTATGTTTTAAGCACTGTTAGTAACCATTAACGCGGCAAAATCCTAGCATAAAAAGCATTGCAGTTGCTGTATCAATATCTAATTCTTCGACACCGCTAATATTACGCCTATACCCTTCAAGAACATCGTCTGCTAAGATATGTTTATATTCCAGATATCTCAATCTATTATTTAATAATATAACGATTTCTTTGAGATAATTTCCTGTTAATACCGAACGCCCTTCAGCTTTTCTTTCTAAATCATCAAATATCGGATAGCATTGGCTAATTTTTGTTAAACAGAACCTTCTATGCGGATGCTTGTAATCTCCCTTATAGTCAAATCGCTCAAGTAGGGCTTCATCAATAAATTTCCACTTCTGTACATCGGCCTCCATTGAATAAGAAAAAAAACAACCAACCAAACAAACACATCCAACTATCTTCTTTATCATATTTATTTCCTTTCTATAAAATACCATGTAGTTATACTACATATTACATATAACATCAACATTTCTTTAAGGAAATAATTTTTTGCTTCGCATTGCCCAACCGGTTACAGATTGTGCGATATTAATCGCGGGAGCAAGCTCCAGAGATTTCCGCTCATCGGTTAATTTTTTTTCGCAACAGGTATATCCCAACATGAAGAACACTCCAGCCAAAGTGTCAGTATCTAGCTCTTCTGCTACACTAATATTGTTCCGAAAGTGTTCACAATGTTATTGATAAACATGCTGTAAAAAAAAATTCCTAACGAGGCCCAGTTAACGAACGTTTCTAAATATGCCAATGAACGCAGAAGCGGACGTGTACTTGCTGCAGCTTCCAGTAAATCTCTTTTTGGTTTGCGAAGTTCACAATTAGGACCTTACAAAAATCCTCAAAATGACATTTAATCGTAAATTTGCATCATCTAAGATGAACTTAATTCTCACAATCCTCTCACCAATCTTTGTTCAAGTTGTTCCAATTCTTCACGAGCATCATCGCCCATATCTCTATCGTCTTTATAATCACGTTTTCGATGTATCGTTCTTTTGGATCTTTAATAACCCTTAAAGGCAAAAGGCGATGCAATTCGAGTATCAGACCTTCAATTGCGATCATCAAACAAAGTGTATTTTCTTTTGGGACTTCCTCTCCTATTGTCCTTAGTATACTGATGCACTCGTTTATCCTTTGTTTTGCTAATGTCCACGCATCCAGACCTACATTCTTGGAGTATGTCCTAAAGTTGTTACTAGAAATGCCAGCGACTGTAAACTCTTTTTGCAAAAATGACGTCACATATTTTTGCTCTTCGCTCATTTTCCGACCAACCAACCTATAATCGTAACCGCAAAGAGCTCTCATAAGTAAATCAATAATTCTGTTTCGAAATGCAATGCATTGGTTATACTCATCAATTATAAATCCAAGCTTTTCAGCACGTTGAGCATTTACTCCAAGTTAAGTAATTTCATCTTGCATGCGACAAAATTCAGCAAGCTGCGCACTGGCTGCTTCAGGCTGATCAAGACGGACGATCAGCGGTGGTGGTGGATCTGATGGTGATGGTTCAGGTACTCCTCCTCGATACTCATGTACAATTCCTCGAACTTGATCGGTTATGCGACCTTGTAAAGGTGAACCATCAAGTTGGCTCAAGAAGTCTCCAAATCCTTCGTCCATAAACATTAATGGATCGCTTTCTAATAATATATCTCTTACTTTTTTAATTGTAAGTTGTAAAAAACTGTAATTGTATTCATCAATTGCTCCATCTTTTGGTCCATTTACAAATTCCACATTGGTTGCCGCTGCAAGTATCTGAGCGATTCTAGCATGAAATCTTTGGGCTCGGAAGAATTCTTCACAAACTTTGTCGAGAGCAATTTTGGTTGCAACACTAAGATCAAATTCACATTTTTTTCCATATTTTTCTTGTGAAACCAATCTTCGAAAATTCTCATCTATGTCGTAAGCTTTTTTTATGAAATAAAGATTGTTATTACCCAAATATGAATGTAACAGAAAATGCGAATTTATTTTTAAATTATTCAGTTTTTCAAGTATAGCTTTACCATCAATGGAATGTACTACATGCATAAAACAAAAACTTGCAATTAACAATGTTTTTTTGCTTAATACGTATGACAAAAACCGATTCATTGTCACCTCCTATAAAAAAATATTCTAACAGACTGCTTATAACAAATAAGAGTTACTGAAAAGTAAAAATATAGTCGTTATCATATTTATTTCCCCTCCATTAAAACTACATATTTATACTATACATCACACGCAATGTAAATATATTTTTTTTAAAGAAACAGTTTTTGCTCCGGAGAGCTTTTCTCAAGAGAAAAGCTAGCCCTGTGCACAACAATTAGCTCGATTTTTACAAGAAGATAAGATACCGTGCGACACGTCATTATTAAGATGTTGGTGATTGGGATTGTAAAAATTCCTTTTTAAACATTCGTAAAAATCCCATTGTAAACATTCGTTCAAGTTGTTCCAATTTTTCACGAGAACATAAGCTTGCCAAATCAGCGTTTTCATGAGTTCGTATACTCTGGAACAGATCCTCAGATTCTATTGTCACTACTGCTTCAGTTAGAGCTTCTATTCCTATAATTACACTAGGATTTTCCGGATCACACTCAAAACATGTAAAAAGTACAGCATTCTCCCCAGATGATAAAACTTCAAACGAATCCGCCGGAAGATAAAATTTTGCTTTTCCTAGCGTTTCTAGCGCCGTTCTTATACGAAGAAGTATAATAGTTTCCAGAGCTTTGTCTATGCTTCTTCCAACTAATATTATAGATTCCCCTTCGATGTATCTTCCTGTTTTATTTTTTTCTTTGTTCTCATAGACAGTATGTTTTCTTATAGGCAAAAGTTGATGTAATTCGCGTATTAGACCTTCAATTGAGAATGTTAAAGCAGACATACCTTCTTTTCTCACGGACACTCCTATTCTTCTCAGCGAATCGATGCAATCATATGCTTTTCGTTTTGCTAATCTCCACTCACCTAGAGACACTCCGCAAGAGTGTTTCAATATCAAGTTACTACAAATACCAGCGATTGTAAACTCGTCTAGAGTATGTGACATTTGTTCTCGAAAATTACTAATAAATCCATCACTAAAATTGTGATCAACAAGCCTATAATCGTAACCGAAAAGAGCTCTCATAAGTAAATTAAGAATTCTGTCTCGAAATGCAATGCATTGGTTATACTCATTAATTGTAAATCCAAGCTTTTCAGCACGTTGAGCATTTACTCCAAGTTGCTCTCTAAGTTGAGCGTTTTCTTCTTGCATGCGATGAAATTCAGCAAGCTGCGCACTGGCTGCTTCAGGCTGATCAAGACGGACGATCAGCGGTGGTGGTGGATCTGATGGTGATGGTTCAGGTACTCCTCTTCGATACTCATATACAATTCCTTGAATTTGATCGGTTATGCGACCTCGTAAAGGTGAACCATCAAGTTGGTCCAAGAAGTCTCCAAATCCTTCTTCCATAAACATTAATGGATCGCTTTCTAATAATATATCTCTTACTTTTTTAATTGTAAGTTGTAAAAAACTGTAATTGTATTTATTAATTGCTCCATCTTTTGGTCCATTTACAAATTCCACATTGGTTGCCGCTGCAAGTATCTGAGCGATTCTAGCATGAAATTTTTGGGCTCGGAAGAATTCTTCACAAACTTTGTCGAGAGCAATTTTGGTTGCAACACTAAGATCAAGTTCATATTTTTTTCCATATTTTTCTTGTGAAACCAATCTTCGAAAATTCTCATCTATGTCGTAAGCTTTTTTTATGAAACAAAGATTGTTATTACCCAAATATAAATGTAACAGAAAATGCGAATTTATTTCTAAACTATTCAGTTTTTTAAGTATAGCTTCACCATCAATGGAATGTACTACATGCACAAAACAAAAACTTGCAATTAACAATGTTTTTTTGCTTAATGCGTATGATAAAAACCGATTCATTGTCACCTCCTATAAAAAAAATATTCTAACAGACTGTTTATAACAAATAAGAGTTACTGAAAAGTAAAAATATAGTCGTTCACAGTGAGAATCAGGAAAAGGTATTTTGAGAATCCAGCGCTGCTGTACCAGCGTAATCCTGGTTCTCATTTTGAACGAGTATATATGCTGTATTATAAAAAAATATAATTTTCTCATTTTTCAAAACAAAAATATTGAAAAATTTCATGCATAAGCTCTGGATATATCACTCTTTCCCACAAGTATTATTTCACGGGAACGCAAATCGTTATTTCATACGTTCAAGAGAAGAGCTACTGTAAAAAAATACAGTAGCTCGCTGACATTTGAATCGATATTTAATTTGAAGTATTCACTGGTTTTACCTTTCCTTTATCGGCAAGCCATTCGTCATAATGTCTCTCGAATTCAAGATCTTTTGTTACACAATAGTCAAATACATGTCTTCCCATTCCAAGATCACACATTTTAGAGTAAAGAAAATGAAAAATACTCCAGCTTTCAGGGGTAGTTTTGTCTACCACGTTCATTGCAAGTAATGTAATAGCATCAACAACTTCTCCAATTTGTCTAATATTATCTTCTATTGCAACCTTGGTTGCAGATCCTGCTTTTGCCCTCCAATATTCATCATACATTCGTTGGACACTTTGAGGACCGCGATTATCATTATCACACAATACTTTAATTTGACGCAATGCATGATCAAATTCGCTCGCAAAAATATCGCGCCTTCCATCGAGTCCGCCAGTTACTACATTTATTGCAGCCAATATTGCCCTAAGACACACTGTTGATTTTTCTATTACATTTCTGACCTGTACATGTTTCACTGTAGAATCTCTGTGGTATAGCTCTTCTATTTCGCGCACTAATCGCTTAACACGAACTTCTAGCTGAAGACGTTTATGATTCATGGTATTAATTGCCGCGTTTAAAAGATTAGGATCTACTGCAAGAAGTTTATTCATGAATTTCTTTAAGCTTCGTATTCCTCTTGGAGAAAATGTCATGTCTTCCACAACATCAATGCCTTTTGCGACAAGTGCATTATATAAATCTCTCTCAGGCGAAGGATTATCTAGATCGTTCAGCAATCTTGTCGGAGCAATTACCGCCGGAGCAACCACAGCTGGAGCCACAGCTCCCACGCTCGTAAATTCAAAATTACCCAAAAATAACGATGCAGCAACCGTTGCTGCGAATACAGATTTAAAATGTGTCATAATTATCCTCCTTAATTGTATAAAATTTCAACACATTCACCATACTACAGACTGAAGATTAATTTTTTGTTAAAGTGGAGATGTTTTTTTTGAAATATTTTTTATTTTTTTATGTAGAATTTTGGTATAATGGTTTGCGTGTTTTTTGGAGGTAGTATGCGTAGGTTTCGTTTTGCTGGCTGTTCTGTATTTTTTATTCTTATTTTCAATTTGTGTGCAGAGAATAAAATGGGAGAAGAACGCTCTGAAAAATCAGTAAATGATTCTATTGGAGAAGTAGGAAAAGCTCTTAAAGGTTCTTACTGTGGACTGGGGTTGGATTTTGGGATACAAAAAACAACAAGTTCTGTAAATAGAGAGTTTTCTGACAGATCAGAATCTGTTAATTCAACTGTATACGGTGGTACCGTTACTTTTGGATATCATCATGTCGTTTACAGTAATTGCTTTGTCGGAGTTGAAGTTGGCGTTGATTTTGGATCACAATCTAAACAGATGCAAACTGGCGGAGTTTTAAAAGCAGGATCAAATTATGTGCAGCGGGAGTTTTTGATGCGCAATGTTTTGAGACAGATGATGCTTGAAGCATTTAATGCGTTTGATGCTCGTGTAGATGTAGGTAACTTGGGAACCTATAATAGGGTTATCCACACCAGTGTGTGGAATAATTTCGTATCTGTTGTTAGATACATAGGAGGAGAGAATATTGATATTTCAGCGGCTCATTTGGCAAATTTTATCACAAATCCTGCTGATCCTGCTGGGGTAAGTCCAGCACGAATTGGTAATATGAACGCAACTTTAAGAAATTTTATGGGTAATGTTATGACAACAATAACACAGTTGGGACGGGAGCAACTGCATTCGGGAAATAACAATCAAAATTTATTGGCTGGATTGGGAATAATTAGGGAGTTTGTAACTAGTAGGTATGAGACATTTGCAATGGCTTTGAGACATATTGCTGATGCAGATTTGCGTGATATTAATGGTGCACTGATAGGTGGAACACATTTTGGAGGAAATGTAAATTTAAACGATCATGCTGCTTACATGGTGACAAATTTTCTTAGGAATTCATGGGATGCAATAGATGTAGATGATTTAGGAATAAATCCTGCAACGGTTAACGAAAATGAATTGAATGCGATTATGAACTCCATCTACATACCAACAGCGGAAGATGATGCTCTGCTTGCGCTGCCTCGGGGAGTGAATCCGGCCACGATCAAAAACAACGTCAAAACAAAATCGACATTTGGAGTGTGTCCGCATATTGCTTTTAAAATGGGATATTTCTTCAAAGAATTAGGTGCATCGTTGTATGTGAAGACCGGAATGATACAGCTGAACGGTCGGGTCACTCCGGTGAATGATCTATATGATTTGCAGGATGAGAAATTCAATAAGATTGCTCCTTTTGTTGCGTTCGGATGCATGAAAAATATCGATGGAAAATGGGGAGTCGCCGTTGAGGTGTCGCATGCGTTTAGGGTAACAAAAAAGATGCAGGATGTGAAAATTTTCCGACAAGTCATCGAGAATAAAACTAGCATAAGCAGAACAAATGTCAGAATTATGGCTACTTATAGTTTCTGAATTAAATGTCCTGTCTTTTTTGGTTAGTTCGTAGAACACAGAACTTACGAATGCAATCAATGTAGTAGCAATATTTGTTGTGCAGAAGCAGTTATTGCATTGATTTTATTGTATTCTAAAAAAGCTTGATTTTTTTGAAGAATTGTTGTAGAATACGCAAAGATTGGAAAATTCAATTCCATTTTTTAGATTTTTTTATTCCAACGTATGATAATACGCAAAAATATATGTTTTGGAAATGGTTGATGTGTTATACTATGGGATACTTATTTTGGTTAGGGTAGTATGCACGATATAAAACAAATTAGGGAAGATCCGAAGCGTTTTGACGCGGCGATGGTAAACCGTAATCTTCGTCCTGTGTCTTCGGTTGTTATTGATATTGATTCTAAAAAACGCGAAATTATGGTGAAGTTGCAGAGAGCACAGTCGCGCCGCAATGAGATTGCATCTTTGATCGGAAATGCAAAAAGAAATGGAGAAGATACGTCTCTGCTGGAGCAAGAAGCGCTAGATCTAAAGCACTCGATTCCACTGTTAGAAAAAGAAGAGGCTGCTTTTTCAAATCAGTTGGGCGATATTTTGTCGATGATTCCGAATGTGCCAATGCATGATGTACCAATAGGTCGAGATGAGACTGAAAACAGATGCGTAAGGGTTGTTGGTGAGCCTCCAAGGTTTAATTTTGAGCCCAAGCCGCATTACGATATTGGAGAATTCCTTGGAATGATGGATTTTGCAAATGCTGCGAAGATTTCCGGTAGTAGATTTACGATCTTGCGTCGTCAGATCGCACAGATGGAGCGCGCATTGAAAAATTTTATGCTGGATACTCATATACGCGAATTCGGATATGAAGAAGTTAGTGTTCCGTTTTTGGTGAACAATGAGAGCATATATAGCACAGGACAATTGCCAAAATTTAAAGAGGATTTGTTCGTAACTACTGACGGAAGATGGCTAATTCCAACGGCAGAGGTTCCATTGACTAATATGGTTAGAGATGTGATAATTCCGCTAGAGGAATTACCGATAAGGGTAACTGCGTACTCTGCGTGCTTTAGGTCAGAGGCCGGAGCGGCCGGCAGAGATAACCGCGGCATGATTCGCAATCACCAGTTCTCGAAAGTGGAGTTGGTAAGCGTCGTGCATCCGGAAAAAGGAGAAGAAGAATTGGAGCGCATGACTGGCGCTGCCGAAAATATTTTAAGAAAGCTTGGGCTTGCTTACCGTGTAATGCTGCTGTCGACCGGTGACATGGGGTTTTCGGCGGAGAAGACGTACGATTTGGAAGTTTGGATACCGAGCGAAGATATCTATCGCGAAATTTCTAGTTGCTCGCTGTGTGGGCAGTTTCAGGCAAGAAGGATGCTGGCCAGGTATAAAAGTGGATCTGAGAAAGGGTTTGTGTCCACGTTGAATGGATCTGGACTTGCGATTGGTAGGACTATTGTGGCTATTTTGGAGAATTATCAGCTTGCTAACGGAAAAGTAATGATTCCTGATGTATTAGTGCCATATATGAACGGATTAAAGGAGCTTAGTAAAGATGGTTAGTAAAGCCGCGTTGTCTGGGTTGAGGATTCTGATTGTAAATGATGACGGTATAAATTCGAGTGGAATCAAGGCATTAGAGCGTATTGCAAATTCGATTACTCCGGATGTTTGGATCGTTGCGCCGGAAGTCGGACAGAGCGGAAAAGGATTCTCGGTGACTTTTGATTCGATTTTAAGAATCAACAGTGTTTCTCCGCGCAAATTCTCGGTTTCAGGTACTCCTGCAGATTGTGTTTTTGTTGCGCTTGGTCAGATTTTGGGTGATAAGAAGCCTGATTTAATTATATCTGGCATAAATCATGGAGCAAATGTTGCAGATTTTATCGGAATATCCGGGACCGTTGGAGGAGCATTTGCAGCAGCGTCGCAGGGAATAATGGCAATATCAGTTAGCCAGCATTTCGTAAAAGAAGTTCCAACAAAATTTCCGTTGATTGATCACTTTCTTCCGACGATTATTAAGAAGCTAATGTCTTTTAGGTGGCCTGATCAAGTTTGCATGAACGTTAATTTTCCGGATGCTCCAATTGGAGATGTTAAAGGGATAAAAATTGCCAATCAGGGGCGTCTGGACGTTACCTGGAATGTTTATAAAAAAAATGATCCAGTTGATCACTCATACTACTGGATACATGCAACTTATGAGCATAAAGCAAGCGAAAATTCGGATGCTGTGCTTTTGGAGGAGGAAAATTATATTACGATAACTCCACTGCAGAGTAAGCATGAATTTCCGGAATGTATGAATAAATTAGAGGAGATTTTTGCATCAAATGCGTAGAATAATATACCTCGGTATTTCTATATTTTTGATTTCTGGATGTGAAAGAGATAGACTCTCTCCAGTCGAGATAAAAATTGATGAAGATGTAGGTTATACCGCAATTGGAGACATTGCTCTGGAAGCTACCCATGTGATGTCCGGAGGCGAAACTTTGTTTGATGTTGCCAATAAATACAATGTCGACCCAATGAATCTTGCAAAAATCAATGGCATTAAGCCTCCGTATAATGTGAAAAATGGTCAGATTCTAAGGTTGCCGACAGAAAATTTACCTGTCCAGGACGAGTTGTTTGATGAGGAAAAGTCGCAAAAAGATGAATCTAGTGAGAAAGCTGTAGAAAAATTAGAAAAAGAGCTGGATGAAGAATTTGCTGGGGTAATGTCCATAAAAGGAAAGGCAACTGCTGGTACGGATACTACCGCAGCGGCAAGTGTGGCCAAAAAAAGAGATGCGAATGTAGCTGAGAATGTTCTATCCACTCCGAAAGTGACACAAACAGCTATAGGAACCGAGCCAACAAAAAAACCTGTTGAAAAAGTGAAGCCTTCTGTTTCTGCGCCCAGCAAAATGATTTGTCCTGTTAATGGAAAAATTGTTTCGAGGTTTGGAGATGTCAGTGATGGTGTATCGAACGATGGAATTAATATAAAGGCAGCGCTTGGAACTCCAGTTAAGGCGTCTGCAAACGGTGAAGTGATATATACGGGAAATAAGCTTGAAGAATTCGGAAATACTGTAATTATCAAGCACGACAATGATGTGATAACCTCCTACGCCCATTTGAATAAAATTGATGTTAAGAATGGAGCTACTGTAAAACAGGGAGATGTTATCGGTGCAGTCGGAAAAACTGGCGATGTTACAGAGCCTCAGTTGCATTTTGAAGTTTTGAAGAGTAAAATGCCTGTAAATCCATCAAAGTATTTAGATTAAAGGAGGGGGAAGCGATATGGCAGAAAAGACAACATCAACTACGCAAACGCAATCCGCAACGCCGGCTGATCATCCACAGCAACCAGGATTGCTTGGATCGTTAGCTCCGATTGCTCTTATGATGGTTGTGTTTTATTTCCTTATTATGCGTCCACAGCAAAAACGTGATGCAAAAAGGCGTGAATTAATTGGTGCTGCAAAAAAAGGTGATAGGATACTTACCACAGGCGGGATTATTGGAACTTTACACAAAGTCATTAATGATAAAGAAATATCCTTAGAGATTGCTGAGAATGTTCGTGTTCGGGTGGTAAAGGAAGCAATTGCAAGCGTACTTGAGAAGGTAGCAGACACTGGAAAGGAAGTAGTAAAAGAATCGGTTGAGGTCGGTGAATCTGACAGTAAGTCCGCAGCAAAAGTGTTATCTAAAAAAAATGCATCTAGTAAGAAATAAATTTGGAGTATTACAATGAATTTTTCGAAATGGAAGGAGATACTTATAATGTGCGTGTGCGCATTTGGTATTTTGTTTTCTTTGCCTAACATTCTTCCGCAAAGCTTCTTGAACAATATGCCGAGCTTTATGCCGACTCAGAGAGTTTGCCTTGGATTAGATCTGCGCGGAGGTGCGCATCTTCTGTTGGAGGTTGATCTTGATTGCGTTAAAAATGATTACCTAAATCAAATATTGGATGCAGCAAGAACTGTGCTGCGCAAAGAGTCGATTTCATATACAGCTGATTTCCCGAAGGCGATAGCAAAGGATAAGGACAAGGTCGAATTTGATCTCAAAGATTCTTCTAGAGTAGGGAAGGCTAGGGGAGTACTCGCCTCAATTGACCAGGATTTTAAAGTTGATATAGTCGGTACACATGTAACTATGACTCCAAGCGAAGAGGCAATTCAGAGAAGAAAATTCGATGCAGTCGAACGTTCCATTGAAATAGTTCGCAAAAGAGTTGATGAAACTGGAACCCGTGAAGCAAATATTCAAAGGCAGGGAGATAATCGCATTCTTCTGCAAATTCCTGGATTGCAGGATCCATCCCATGTGAAAGAGTTACTTGGTCGCACAGCGAAAATGACTTTCAGGTTGGTGGATGAGACTGCTCCAGAAATTACAGATCGCAAAAAAGCTGTTGCTCCTGCTGGAAGCATATATCTTGAGTCCTCGGAAAGTGGAAAATTTATTGCTGTTAAAAAGCATGTTCTTGTCGGAGGAGAGACTTTGGTTGACGCTGGAATTGGATATGATGAATACAATCGTCCAGAGGTTAGCTTCAAGTTTAATAAAATAGGTGCAAAGAAGTTTGGAGAAGCTACGAAAGAAAACGTTGGAAAGCGCTTCGCCATTGTTCTCGATAACGAGATAATAAGTGCGCCTGTGATTCAAACTCCTATAACTGGTGGATCCGGCAGAATTACCGGCGAATTCTCCATCGAGAAAGCTCGCGATCTTGCTTTATTGTTGAGAGCTGGTGCTTTACCTGCACCTTTGTGTGTAATTGAAGAAAAGACCGTTGGACCTGATCTCGGGGCGGACTCAATTAGATCTGGCATTTTGGCAACGCTGCTTTCCGGGCTTTTTGTGCTGATATTCATGTACATGTGGTACTCATCATTCGGTATGATAGCTAATATCGCCGTTGTTGTTAACATGATTCTAACGATAGCCGGGTTGTCTTGTCTCCAGGCAACACTGACTCTTCCTGGAATCGCTGGTATAGCTTTGACCGTTGGTATGGCTGTGGACGCAAATGTTCTTATCAATGAAAGAATCAAGGAATACATGAGAAAAGGTGATAAGTGGGTTAAGGCTGTCGAATCCGGATATGATCTAGCTATGACATCAATTATTGATACAAACCTAAACACGATAATAGGTATGATGTGTCTATATCAATTTGGTACTGGCCCAGTAAAAGGATTTGCGATAACCACAATTCTCGGAACGATAATTTCGTTTTTTACGTCAACCACGTTAACGAAATATATAATTTCGATTTTGATTAAGATGAAGCGACCAATTTCCTTACCAATTTAAGAAAGGATAGAAAATTATGGAATTTTATAAATTAATACCGCATGATACTAAGATTAATTTCGTTGGAAAAAGGTCTCTAACTTACGCTTTTTCTATTGTTGCACTTTTGATTAGTATTTTTGCCTTTTTCTTCCATGGTTTAAACTTTGGAATTGATTTTCGAGGTGGTTTCGTTGTCGAAGTAAGAATGCCTCAGTCTCAGACTGTGGATCTTGGAGCACTGCGGGATAAACTTACGAAATTAGATATCGGAGAAGTGTATCTTCAGGAGTTCGGTTCTAAAAATGACGTTTTGATTAGGATTCCTAGCTCTGGTGAAGCTAATGATGAGCAGAGTAAATCGTTGGAAAAAGTAAAAGCATGCCTCGGAGACAATGTTGAATACAGAAAAATAGAAAAGATTGGTCCAAAGGTTGGTAGTGAGCTGGTACATGATGCAATAATGGCAGTTATTATATCTTTATGCGCTATTTTGCTCTACATATGGATACGGTTTGAGTGGCAGTTTGCTATGTGTGGAGTCATTGCTCTTGCTCACGATTGCATTATTTTGATGGGACTTTATTCAGTTTGTCATTATTTTGAATTTAATGTAAATTCTATCGTTGCGTTGCTGATGACGGCTTGTTATTCCATACATGACACTGTTGTTGTTTATGACAGAATTCGTGAAAATATGGCAGCTTACCGTAGCTTGAGTGTTGCAGAGCTTTTGAATAAATCGATAAACGAAACATTATCTAGAACAGTGCTTACGTCTCTCACAACTGTTTTGTCGCTTTTTGCCCTTTGTTTTTTCGGGGGAAAGGTAATTTTTGATTTTTGTTTTCCGATATTGTTTGGGTTGATGTTTGGAACTTTTTCATCGATATGTCTTTCAGCGCCTTTGCTTTTGTTTACTGGCATAAGAGTCGATGGAAAAGATATTGAAATTGGTCTTGATAGAATATGAGAAAACCTATTATTGCAATAGATGGTCCTGCTAGCAGTGGGAAGGGGACTATTGCACGTTTGTTGGCTGATCGTTTGGGGTTCGCTTATCTAGACACTGGATTACTGTATCGCGCGTTGGCGTATCTGGGGGAGAGTCAGCAGCCATCTGTTCAGGATGTGCTAAGGGTTATGAAGGAGACTCCAGAGGAGACGCTTAGATCCGAGGAAATTGGGAACAAAGCTTCCGTTATCGCGGGAACACAAAGCGTTCGTGAGATGTTGTTGCAATTGCAGCGTGATTTTGCGGCAAATCCGGGAGAAAAGTATAATGGATCTGTGCTAGATGGCCGCGATATTGCAACAATAGTCGTTCCAAATGCGGATCATAAAATATTTATCACCGCTGGTTTGGAAATACGTGTGTTGCGCCGTTTGGAGTTTTTGAGGCAAAATGATCCGCGAATAACCTATGAAGAGGTCTATGAAAATTTGGCAGCTAGGGATGAGCAGGATCGATCTAGAAAAATTGCTCCATTGGTTTTTAACGAAAGCTATGATGCTTTGGTTGATACGTCATATGATTCAATTGAAGAGTCTTTCGGGAAAGTAATACGGGTAATAACGGCTAGATTTTAGTCTGTAGGTCTGGTGTGTCACAGATTTAAATGATACGTTTCGATTGATGTTTTAGGAGATGCGATGTTAGATAAGATTTTTAATCCAAAGTCATTTGAACATAATTTTTCATTTGAGAGGGAAGCGTCCTTACGCAAGCCTGGTGCTGATCCATTTATGGTGCTACTGCCGCCACCTAATGTAACAGGATCTTTACATATGGGGCATGCCCTATGTTACACAATTCAAGATATTATTGCCAGATACAAAAGATTAAAGGGGTATGACGTTTTATTTCAGCCGGGATTGGATCATGCTGGAATTGTTACCCAGCTTCTTGTTGAAAAAAATTTGTACGAAAATGGGGTAGAGAAGGGGACTTTGACGCGTGAAACCCTTCTGAAAGAAATATGGTTCTATAAGGAAAATTCTGGAAACACAATTTTGGATCAGATGAAGGTTCTCGGAATATCGTGCGATTTTGCTCGTCTCAGATTCACAATGGATGATGGTGGTAAAAAAGCTGTTACAGCAATGTTTGTAAAGTTGTTTAATGATGGTCTCATATATCGCGGAAAAAGAATTGTTAACTGGGATACGCTCATCGGATCTGCCATATCTGATCTTGAAATCGTCGAGAAAGAAGTGGATGGAAATTTATGGTATATCAGGTATATGTTTGCTGATGATTCAGACGATTACATAACTGTGGCAACCACTCGTCCGGAAACCTTGTTTGGTGATACAGCGGTGGCTGTGAATCCGGATGATATTCGATATAAGCATCTTATTGGTAGGGAAGTAATCATCCCATTGATCGGGAGAAAGATTCGCATAATCGGTGACAAGTATGCTGATCCTGAAAAAGGAACTGGAGCCGTTAAGATTACTCCAGCTCATGATTTCAATGATTACGATGTTGGACAGCGCAATAGGCTTCCGATTATTGAAATTATGAATTTTAAAGGCGAATTAAATGAAAATGTTCCGGAAATTTTTCAAATGATGGATCGTTTGGAGGCTCGCAGCAAAGTTGTTGACTTGTTGGACAAAAAGGGATTGCTGGAAAAAGTGGAAAAAATCAGGCAGAAAGTTCCATTTGGCGATCGATCTGATGTTCCACTTGAGCCTATGATTACGCACCAATGGTTTGTGAATGCTGAAAAATTAGCATATCCAGCAATTAAAGCTGTAGAAGATGGAAAGATTAAGTTTATCCCAAAGCATTGGGAAAATTTATATTTCGAGTGGCTAAATAATGTGAGACCATGGTGCATATCCCGTCAGATTTGGTGGGGACATCGTATTCCAGCTTGGTATGGGCCCGATGGACAAGTTTTCGTTGCCGAAAACATGGAAGAAGCGATGGAAAAGGCAGTAGTGTTCTATGGAAAAAATCATGTTGAGCTTACGCAGGATGAAGATGTGCTTGACACATGGTTTTCGTCCGGAATGTGGCCATTTGTGACGCTAGGATGGCCAAAAGATACGGATGATCTCAAAAGATTCTATTCTAATATGATAGTCGTTACTGGCTTTGATATTATTTTCTTCTGGATAGCGCGTATGATAATGCTTGGAATATACAGTCTAAACGAAGTTCCGTTTTCTGATGTGTATATTCATGGTCTTGTTCGTGACGAAAAAGGACGTAAGATGTCAAAGTCTCGCGGAAACGTAATGAATCCTCTTGATATGTGCAAAAAGTATGGATCAGACGCTGTGAGATATACTTTGGCGTCGCTGTCGTCTCCGGGGCGTGATGTTAAGATTAATGAGCAATTGGTCGAGTCCGGCCGAAATTTTCTTACTAAGATTTGGAACGTGGTTCGATTTGCGCAGATGAATAGCTGCGTATATAACAGGGAATTCAAAATATCAGATGTAACTAACCCAATTGCCAAATGGATTATTTATCGTGTTAACAATATGGTCATTGAAGTTGAAAATTCCATGAAAAATTATCGTATTGATGAGGTTACACACAGTATTTACCACTGCATGTGGAATTCGTTTTGCGACTGGTATATGGAGTTGATAAAACCTATTTTGCAGAAATCTTTAGTCGACGACGTTGTGAAGCATGGGTATGATCTCAATCTTACCCTACTGAAAAAAGATGTTCGCGATACGACTGCCTGGGCAATAATACAGTTTCTTAGGGTTTTATATCCTATTTGTCCGTTTATAGTTAAAAGACTCAGCGGAGAAATGGGGATTATAGATATGGTATGGCCTGATGTGGAGGCCCTTGATGTGGATTTCAGCGAAGCCATCGAAGAAGTTGAGTTGCTGAAGACGATAATATCTTCTGCAAGGTCAGTGAAACAATGTCTGCGTATTCCTTTAAGTAGTATAGTCAATATACGTGTAGAGAGTTCCACTAAGTGCGTTGAAAATCTAATTATGAAATATGGTGAGGCGCTGCACAGAATGGCCGGAGTATCGCTTGGAGAAATTTCCACACAGACTGTTCCGATTGTTGTCGGTGTAACGGTTATCCATATGGAGGTCGGAAACAAAATTGATATTGTTGACGAATGTAGTAGGCTTAGCGCAGAATTACTGAAGCTTGAGCAAAATCGTGACGCTGCTCTTATGCGTCTATCCAGCAACGATTTTCTCGGCAAGGCAACAGAAGACGTTATTGAAGAGCATAAGAACAGGGTTAAGACCCTAAATGAAAAAATCAATAAGATTCAATATGTTATCAAGAGTCTAGAAGTAGTGTGATTAATAGGTACAAGATTGTAGTAGAGTATGATGGTTCAGCTTTCTTTGGATGGCAGAGGCAGAAGGATTTAGATACAGTTCAGCAGCGTCTTGAGGAGGCTACTCTTCCGCTGACAAAGGTCGAAGTCACAATGTTTGGTTGTGGTCGCACTGACGCCGGAGTGCATTCCATTGCCCAAGTTGCTCATTTTGATACTGACTATGATCTTGACTGCTTTCGTATAAAAGAATGCATGAATGCACATTTGAGGGATGTGCCGATAGGTGTGTTATCAGTTGAAAAAGTTTCCAATAGTTTTGATGCACGATTTAGCGCTCTGGAAAGATCGTATATTTACAAGATTCTTAATCGCAGAACGAAACCTTGCATCGATGCAAATAAAGTTTGGCATGTGGTCGTTCATCTGGACGAAAAGAAGATGCACTCTGCTGCACAGTGTTTGGTTGGAAAACATGATTTTTCTGCATTTCGCGCAGCCGGATGCCAATCCAATTCTCCGATAAAGACTCTGAATTCAATATCTGTTGAACGCACCGATGATTTAATTCTTGTCAAAGTATCTGCCAAATCATTTTTGTATCATCAGGTAAGGAATATCGTTGGATCCTTATTTTTTGTGGGATACGGAAAATGGAGTGAACAAGATTTCTTAAATATATTTATGGAGCTGGACCGAACCGCCGCTGGGCCGACCGCTCCCGCCTGCGGTCTATATTTTCTTGGCGCAAAATACGCTAACTGACAAAAAAACGACTATAATTAAATTATGTATATCAAATTTTATTTTTATATTTTGAGTCTGTTTAGATCTTGGATTTTTGAAAACATTGTAAATAAAAGATTATGTAGTTGCTTATGAATTGACAGCTGGAGCTAACATATGCATTGCTTAAGCATTACTTTTGAGTGTTTTTCTCGCTTATTTTTTTTACTTTTTGTCCTATTTTTGTGAGTCCGGACAGACTCATCCCGTTGAAAATTCCAGAACTGCGAATCGTTTATTGTTAAAACATATTGCCTGCATGAGAGTCGCGAAGAAATTTTTTACAACTCCTTTGTAGCGAACTCGTTTTTCGATTTTTGAGAAAACTCTCTCGTAGGGAGCTCGAATACCAGATATCCAGCGGTCCAAATCACGATTTTTGCCCTTCATGTTGTTGCGTTTTATGGCCGCAAGATGACAACCTTTGGTTGTGGCGGCTGTTTGCGCCGGTTCGGTACAATACCCTTTGTCCGCATAAATTGCTCCATGCCGCGGACAAACATGCCTCATGCCCCGCGCATCGGCGACATTCGCCTTTGTCACCGTGACTTTGTTGATCACTCCGGACTGGGCGTCAACGCTGACGTGCTCCTTGTAGCCAAACCAAAATTTATTGCCGCCCTTACAACCAAAGCGTGCTTCAGTATCT
>JAISZX010000100.1 GCA_031284365.1 Holosporaceae bacterium | reverse complement strand
ACCTCTTTCGAAACCACACAAATTATGGTAAGAGATTAGGACTTATTGTAGTAAGGAGAGGTGTGAGTTGAAGTTTGAAGGGATAAAATGTCTGTCTGATGAGGAATTTCGGAGGCTGATGGTGAAACTCCATCGGCCTATTCTATTATTAACGCTTTGTTAGGCATTTCTACTCTATAATGAAGAATATTTAATTTTTGGGGTAAAAATGCTGTCTAAAGTTGTGACCACAATGCAACGGGGGGGGGGGGCAGGCTCTTAGAAAAACTCATATCGGAGCGATTTTCATAGAATTTGTCGTTGCCATACCGGTATTGATCGCTGTCCTCTATTATCTCCACGATGTTCCGAAATACGAGCGAATGCAGTGGAAAATGAAATTCTCGACTCATTGCATGGTTAACATTATTCAAAATATATCCAGAAATCACGGAAGAATTACTATAACTGACCTAAGATACGCATTGGCAGGATCAGCTTTGCCTATCTATCCTGGAGTGACCGCATATTCTATGACTAAATCACAACCATTTATGCACAAATATGGTCACTCATTAATCTGCTACGTCTACGCTGTGAAAGGAGTATCAGACGAAAAAGCTAGTGTTGTATGGACGAAGGAATTAGGTACTCATTGGAATGCAATTAAACCAATAAGTATCAACGTTAATAGTAAAAAATCTGCCGTCTCTATGGCATATAAAACAAATTCGCCATCGCCCGAAATTTATCCGGAATTATCAATCAAAAATGGAGAAATTAAAGTTATAATAGAATTAGATCTGTTTTGTCCACGAGCATCCCTTAGTCAATCAGGTGTGTTTGTGTTTCCAGGCGGAAAGTTAGTACGAGATGCTTCGGCACACCAAGTTTTCGGTTTTTTGCTATTGAATCCGCCATGTTCTGCGGATGCTTTATTTTTTTCAACAGTCATAATCTTTACTCCAAAACACGGTATATTTAGTGAGAACGAACCGATTTAATTGCTTATATTTTGTGAAATGCAGCGTAGTAAGAATTTATTCTTTTGGTGGTTGATGTTTATGCTTTTGCGCAAGACGCAAGGTAAACTTTACGGTAGCTCCGAGAAATTTCCCGAGAGAAGCGATTTTAGATTTTGCATGACCTATTTTTACAATTTCACGGTTAACGGCGAGTCCAAAAAACTCCCAAGCGGAAACAACATTGACACTTTTGGCGAGCGACCTGCATCTTTCAGCGAAAAGCAACCAAAATGGACTCAAGAACAGACTCAAAGCGGTTAGGCTTATTAAGAACCTAACTCCGTAATCGCCGATAAGCCCAACTTTTGTGGCAGAATACGAAAGCATGAAAGAAAACTCTCCAATGTGCCCGAGCAATACGCTTATTACAAACGATTCCTTCAGTGGAAATTTGCAAAGCCGTAGCACAAAAATGTTAATAATTGTTTTTCCAAAAGTCACAAAAAGCAGCGCTGATATAATCAGCCAAACGTTATCATAGATAAATTTCAGATCCACAAGAAGCCCAACGCTGAGAAAAAACGTCATAAGAAGGATCTCTTCAATTGGAGCTGCGATTTGCTTTCCTTTTTCCTGAAGATTGGAATTTCCAAGTATTAATCCCATGATAAAGGCTCCGAAAGGCGCAGATAATCCAGCAATTTCTGCGCAAACTGCTCCACCCAAGCACAAACCAAAGATTGTCAATGTCAACATATCTTCATGCTTTTTAATGAAATTGGTAAATTTGTGTATGTGTTTGTGATATAATAAGAAGTAAAATATTAAACCAGATATAAACAACAACACAGCAATTATTTTGTAAATTTGACTCTCATTTGATTGCGTATTAGCTCCCAAAAAATTGATAACCAAAACCATAAGCAAAGCTACCAAATCCTGCGCAACTAAAATTCCAAATGTATTTTCTTCGATAGTGTCGTCTCGATTACTTAATCTTTCCAATGACTTAACTGTTACTGCTGTTGATGACAACGTTACACAAAACGTGATTAATAATATTTGAGCATGCGATAATTTTAGTATGTATCCTACTCCAAGCACGATTATATACATAGATATTACCGAAATGAAGGTTGATACAACTGACGTTTTCCATATGTTTCGAATTTTTTCGAAAGACAGCTCTAACCCTATGATGAAAAGCAAAAAAAGAATTCCCATTTCGGAAAATATTTCCACTGCTTCGCGATCTATTATCAATTTAAAACAGGATGGACCAAGTAAAACCCCAGCGATAATATATCCAAGAACTGGAGCATGACCTAGCGATGAAAACACTAATCCTGATCCCATTGCACATAGAACCACTGACGCAATTTTAGTTACTGTCCAATCCATAATCATAACTCAAAAATATTTTATTGCATGGTATCTCAATATGTGTGTATATTTCATAAATTTCTTGAAATTATGTAACGCGAATAAATATTTTTGGTAAACAGTTGCGTAGAAACAACATTAACATGTGTTGTCTAATTGAATAAATGTGAAGATTCCATGAATATTGTTGATATTTTCGTTTCCAGCGGTTAGATTTGTGTTGTACTTAGTAGGTGTGAAAAAAAATGAAAAATTGTCTTCTGATTTGTGGAGTATGTTATGTGGTTACAGCATGCCAGCCGGTTATTGATTCCCGCGGAAACGTAATCGTTGAGGAAAGTTTTAATAGTTTTAAGGTTGGAAAAACAACTATGAACGATGTTTTGGAGAAGTGCGGAACTCCATCATTGCACAGAAGTAATTATTCATGGATTTATGTCGGACTGAAGGTAAAGGAAGACAGATTAAAAAACATTGAACCATTCTATGAATTTATCGTAAAAATGGATTTCGACCAAAATAAAATTCTTGAATCAATCGAAAAGGTAGATCCTAAAAGCAGAAAAAACGTACTGATGGATGAGGAAGTTACGCGCTTGATAAGCGAAAAACAGGCTGTGCACAGAGTAAAGATGGCTTTGCAAAATCACTAATCGCTAAATGAATTCTCGCCTTTCAAATGAAAATCGATTGATCGCAGCGTACCTGGCGGCGTTTTCAATCATCCCGATGCTTACACGCAACATTATTCCACATGACATGATAGAAAATCTGTACTGGGGAAAAGAGCTTCAGCTTGGATATGCAAAGCATCCACCGTTGTTTGCATGGATTTCGTACTTTTTTTACAAGCTTTTTGGTTCATGGTCGGAATCTTTGTACATTTTGACACAGCTAAATCTTCTGTTGGGATTTTATTTTATCTATAAAACATCTAATTTGATACTAGACAGAAAAAAATCTATTGCTTCAGTGCTGATTTTTATGGCTTCGGCGTGCGCGGTATTCGGAAATGAAAAATTTAATGCAAGCACCATATTGATGTCGTTGTTTCCTGCAATGTTTTATTTTTTCATGAGATTGCTGAAATTTTGTAAAAAAATAGACGCTGTTTTACTTGGCATATTCGCAGCGCTGGCTTTTATTGGAAAATATTTTGCACTATTGTACATAGGGTGTATGGGACTGTTTTTGATCCTGAATAAAGAGTGCTGGAAATTTCTAAAAATGCCACACTTTTACATCTCAGCCGTTGTATTTGTGATTTGCGTATCGTGGCACGTTATTTGGATAATCGATCACGACTGCATAACTCTGCAATATGCTCTCGCTAAATCTACAAACTGCCCAAAGAATCATTGGTCTGCGCTAAATTTTTTGATGATGCAGTGCATATTCTTTTCAACTTCATTTTTTGCTTTTTATTACGCACGTCGCGGAAATATAAAATTTCTTCCGCAGTGCAATCATTCTCTGGAGGAAAGATTCATAATCTTTATCACAATTGCTCCCAATATTATTTTATTTTTTGTTTCACTAATTACAGGTATGCGTATTGGAAGTTTTTGGGGAACAAATATGCTGATGATGATTGGAACCTATTTGCTGATCGTAAATAAAAATTTCGATGCTAATCGGCTGTTTTCTTTCACAAAAAATATTTCGATATTCTTCGCAGTTGTTCTGGCTTTCAAGCTTGGAGTCGCACGTTATTTGCTGGTGAATGATCCGACATATATCTTAGACATCCGTGATATTTCTCGCAAAATAGATAATGACTGGAGTAAAAAATTCGGCGATCGGAAAATGAAAATTTTAAAAACAGATAAAGCTACTGCTGCGCTCCATATCCATCTGGAAGATTCTCCATCGTCATATGATGTGAAGCACCTGGATTTATTTCACGTTTTCGATTTACATCCGCAAAATGAAAACGTGGCTGTAACATTTTTGTGCAGAGAAAATAGTGGCGATATCAAGCACTTTCGTGAATTGTACAAAGGATATATTTTGCTCGAAAATACAATACCAATAATCGAAAATTTTTTGATATACTATGCATTTGTAAATACGAAAGATTTTAATGACGAGCAAATCTCTGCGAGGAAGTCTTGAACATAGTATTCGATACTTTTAAAAGGATTGTTGTTTTTTTTAAAATACCAAAAGTTCGCAACTATCTTTTGTGTTTATTTTTTGTATTGTCAGCGATCTCGTGTTTCACTACCTATCTATTATTTTCTAGCGTTGATTTTTATAATCGAAACTCTGCGATCGTCGTTACAACATTATATCTTGATATCATATTCATATTACTTTTGCTTTTGCTGTGCAGTAACAAACTCATAGAGCTTTGGACTAATCGACGTAGTAAAGGATCTCGATTAACGCTGCGACTCATTTCAATTTTTTCGTTGTTGTCCATAGTTCCATCCGTGATGATGTGCATTTTTTCCACTTTATTTTTTCACAACGGACTTGAATCATGGTTTAATGAACGCAACGAAACAGTACTGCATAAATCACTGAATGTTGCCGAATCCTATCTTGATGAACACAAGAGAAACACTTTGAGCGATTGTATTGCAATTTCCAGAACATTAGAATACCATGTGGAGAAGATGTCGGATGATTTTGAAGATAATCGTGAGAAGTTTTCCAAGAATATCGGCTTCCTGTTGGATGATCTTTGTGGATTGAAGGGAGTGGATTCGGCGATTTTATTAGATTCGTATCTCAATATAATTGCTCATTCGAAATATAGTGTTGCCTTACATTTTTTAAATATTGATTATAAAAAAATAAAAGAAATTGAAGCTTCTGAGAAAAAAGGATTAGTTCTTAATACGGATTTATCAGAGACTCAAAGAAGCATCATCGCAATATCGTGTTTCAGAAACTCGAATTCATGCATGTACCTAGTCATAGAAAAAAATGTTGATTCAGATATATTGTTCCAGGCTAAAAATGCGAGAATTGCCTACGACGAATACATACAATTGCTAAAAGATCGCAGATCGTTGGAGATTGCGTTTATTCTTATGTTTTTAGTTGTTGGAGTTTTGCTTCTAATAGCCTCAATTACAGTTGCAATTGTTTATTCCTGGAGAATAGTGAACCCAATTAGTAACTTAATTGATGTATCCGAGGATATAATTAATGGTAATATGAAAGCGCGCGCAAGAGAAAATAGCGAATATGAAGAAATTCAGCTTCTTTGCAAAACGTTCAATCAAATGGTCGAGCAGGTTAGCAATCAGCGAGAAGACCTTGAAAAGATCAATAAAAAACTCGATGAAAGAATGAAATTTACCAGTAGCGTCTTGACAGGAGTATCATCTGGAGTAATTGGTATTGACAATAATTCAATATACATATGGAATACTGCAGCAGAAAAACTTCTTGAGAAAGAAATTATTTACGGCGAGCATATCAGAAACATTTTTCCAGAAGTTGTTGAATTATTGAAATGTATGGAAGTTTACTCAGTCCAAAAAGATATCCAATTTAAAAAAGGAAACAATGTTTTGCTGTTCTCCGTAAAAATTGAGAATCTTACATTACTGAGCGACAATAAATTTGTTATAACATTTAATGATCTTACGGATGTAGTTATGGCTCAGAGAAGAGCTGCATTGTCGGAAGTTGCGAGGCGAGTTGCGCACGAAATAAAAAATCCGCTTACACCGATACAGCTATCAGCAGAACGCATTCGACGCAAATATTTACCACAAATATCCGTTGATGCAGAAATTTTTTCAGAGTTGGTTAATGTTATAATACGGCAGGTTGGTGATATAAAAAGATTGATCGATGAATTTAATTTGTTCGCAAGATTGCCAGAACCAAAACAAAAGGAATGCGATTTACGGGAAATCTGCAAGCAAGCCATATTCCTGATGCAAAACACCGGCAATGGTGTGAAAATTATTTTCGAAAGCAATGATGATATTTCGTATAAAGTTAAAATTGATGATCGACTCTTTCATCAATCGATTGTCAACCTAATTCAGAATGCTAGCAATGCGTTATCAGAAACATCAAAAAACGACAAGAAAGTGCTTGTTTCTCTGAGGAAAACCATCTCTCATATCGAAATTCTTGTTGAAGATAACGGAATCGGCTTTCCAAAGGAGAAAATAGAGTATCTTGCGACGCCGTATTTCACTTTAATGCCAAATGGAACCGGTTTAGGGCTGGTAATTGTGAAGAAAATAGTACAAGATCACGGAGGAGAGTTGTCCTTCGGAGAGAGTGTTTTTGGTGGGGCGAAAGTGACAATATCTCTGCCGTTTTCTATAGAAGGTTGGAAATGAATAAAGAAACCATATTAATTGTCGACGATGAAGCAGAAGTCAGGTCTCTTATGTCTGATGTGCTTTCAGATGAGGGATATGCAACTTTACTTGCAAAAAATGAAGCGGAAGCAATTTCATTGATTAAAGAGTCTCGTCCAAATTTGATATTTCTTGACCTATGGATTGAAAAAGACGAATCTGCTGGTTTAAAAATCCTAGAAAAAATTCAAAAAATGCACTTGGGAATTCCAGTCGTCATTATTTCTGGGCATGGAACTATTGATGTAGCAGTTCAAGCTATTCAAAAAGGTGCGTTTGATTTTATTGAAAAGCCATTCGTAATAGATCGATTGCTTATAACGTGCAAACGCGCGCTCGAAATGTATCAGCTGCAGAGAGAAAATTTTGCATTAAAAATCAATAAGTTCGATATCGGTGTCTTTTCCGTCGGAAAATCTTCCTTCGCGTTGTCTATAGAAGATACATTGAATAAAATTGCCACTAGCAATGGTCGCGTTTTTATCGATACTAAAGTTGGGATAGAAACAAAAGTTATTGCATACGAAATTCACAAAAGATCGAATCGAAAAGATTTACCCTTTGTTTGTGTTAATTGTTTTTCAAATAACGGAGAAAAATTTTTTGCAGAATTGTTTGGTTCAGAAAAAATCTACGGATACTTGGAAAAAGCCGATGGCGGAACAATTTTTTTGGAAGATGTTACAAAATTGCATAAAGATTGTCAGAACGGATTGCTGCAATTTTTGCAAAACGGAACCTATTTGTTAAAAAATCGCAAAGTTTGTTCTGATGCTAGGGTTATATGCAGCTCTACAGAAGACACAAAATTTTTGATAGAATCATCAAGATTTAGCCAAGAATTATTCTATAGAATGAACATCGTAAATATAAATATTCCTAATTTAAAAGAGCGGCGCAACGACATACTTCCGCTGATCAATTATTATTTATCGCATTCCGACGCGATTTTTGGACTAAAATCTAGAAAGTTTACAGAAGACGCTCTTGCGATTTTGCAAGCATATGATTGGCCTGGAAATATTTTGCAGTTAAAAAATATAGTGGAAAGTTCACTTATTAATTCGATAGGATTAGACGAAATAGATAAGGTTGCGTTACCTACGGAGTTAACATCAAGTGCAAAAGAAAAATTTGTTTCATTAAACGTAGCAAAGCTTATCTCACTTCAAATAAAAGAAGCAAAGGAGCATTTTGAGACAGATTATCTGCGGACACAAATTGAACGCTTTTCCGGGAATATATCAAAAACAGCTGAGTTTATAGGCATGGAACGCTCCGCTTTGCATAGAAAATTAAAAAATCTTGGGATAGTCTCTGAAAGAATTAGAAACAGTAAGGTTAAAAAATGAATGTTTTGATCCTTGGAGCAGGGCGTGTTGGCCTTGGAGTTGCGTTCTATTTAAAAGAACAAGACATGAATGTCACTGTTGTCGAGGAATCTCCTGAACTGGTTTTTAAAATTAGAAATTCCTCAGATATAAATATTATCCAGGGAAGCGCTCTTGACGCCGAAGTATTGAAAAATGCAAACGCAGAAAATTCGACACACTTAATCGCAACCATGCCTAATGATGAGCAGAATATTTTAGCATGTAAATTGGCCGACGCTTTATTCAATGTGGGAACAAAAATTGCTCGCATAAGATCGTACTCATTTTTGCGTAACAATATGTCGGAATTGTTTTTTAAGGACAATTTTGGAATCGATATGCTAATTCATCCGGAGTTGGAAATCGCGAAATACATTTCTGACGTTGCTTCTGTAAATGGTGCGTTCGATGTAATAAAATTAAACAGCATAATTGTTGTCGGTTTGAAATGCAAAAATAGTACGGAAGTCATAAACACAACTTTCAAACATTTTCAAAATATTACAAATTTGCACTTGTTTGTGCTAACAATAACTCGCGATAAAAAAACGTTTTTTCCTTCAAGCGATGATCTGTTGTTACCGGAAGATGAAGTGTATATTCTGACGGTTCCGGGGGATTTTGACAAAGTTATGACTTTGTTCGGATATCCTCCTAACGAGCAAAATTTTTTAATTGTTGGTGGAGGAAATATCGGAACTTTTACCATACAAACAATTCTTAAAAGCAATCCAAGTTCACATATTACTTTACTTGAAAAATCGAAACATCAGGCAGAGAAAATTGCGCAAAATTATCCGACGATAACAACGATTTTGGGAAACGCGCTAGATAGTTGTCTTCTACGGGAAATAAGTTCTGATGTTAGTACTGCAGTCATTGCGACAAATAGTGATAAAATTAATGTACTTTCATCTCTTTTGCTGAAACAGCTTAATGTAAAACGTGTTTTAACTATTATGGAAAATAGAAATTATGATTCGCTACTCAGCGTAAATTCTGGTTGTTCGATTGTAGATCCAATATCAATTACAACAGAAACTATTATTCAAAAAACGCGCAGATGGAATATCACATCTGCAATCAGATTGAAAAATTCATCATCGTACGTTATCGAAGTGGAAGTATGCGAGTCATGCTCTTGTCTTGGGGCGAAAATCGAATATTTACGTGAAAAAAATTCTATTACGCCGATTTTTGTTATAAGGCGTGGCGAAATTATTTGGGCTAAAAAAGATATTCAGTTTATGATGAATGATCGCCTTATTATACTGGTATCGAAAGATAAGATCAGTGCAATGGAGAGAGTTTTTTCAAATTACTTTTTTGCTGGATAACTTGGTGTTTTTAAATGTATATATTCATTATAATACCCACAAAAAAAGTAGTTATCACATTGATTTCATTATGTTTTTGATTGCACTATTTTATCGCATTAAAAAAAATCTTGACTTTTTTAAAGAGTTGTTGTACGATACCAAAAGATTGGGAAAATCGATCGAGCGACATTGAGTAATGTCGCTCTTGAAAAAAACATATTATAAAAATTATAAGAAAAAATGTATTTCAATAAAGCTAAATTTTTAGCAAATATTAAGTGTCTGCGTACTAAATCGAACTGGATCTTAAATTACAGTGTTGTTCCAAGAGATAGAGAAAAATTAGTGCCTATGCACGTTTCTAGAAAAAAACCTTGGTATTGCCGGAAGGCTGTATATTTTTTATTGCATTAATTTCATAAAAAAATACCTTTTTAACTAAAAATCAATCATCTTTGCAATACACTTCTACGTAACGAAAAGGAGAAAAAAATGAAAAAGAGTTTATATTTTATTGGATTATCAATATTATCATGCGCAATTTTTGACACATCTGCAGTCGAACATGGAGAAAATCTAAAGAGAATTACATCAGGTTTCAATATCTACGATGTGAGTAGCAGCGCGAAACAGAAAAGCATATATCAGCAGATTGAGGAATTTTGCGCTAACAACCATACAAAACCTTGTTTTTCCGGTCAGAGCGAAGCTGAAGGTAATGAAAAACAAACTGCGCTGCATTTTGCTGCACATAATAATAGTAAGGATGTAGCCAAATTTCTGATAGATAGCGGAGCAAATATTAACGCTCGTGACAAAGATGGAAAAACTCCAGCAGATTTGGTTGATAAAAAAACATATCCTGAAATTGCAGAACTATTTGAAAACGAGCAGCAGCTGATATCGCAAGCGTCTGGCGAGGGACCATAGCAAAGTTGGATCGTAGAAATATCGCGTTATATGGATATGCTGGCTATTTTGAATGGTACGCAATATGTTGCATTGCGTATTGATTTATCCGATTTTTGTGAAAACTATAAGCCGGATGTGGATGAGCGCATTGTTCCTATTTAATCTTGCTCCAAGTCGGGTTTGCAGCAGGTCTTTTTTAGGAAAAAGCCCTGATGCGGCCACCACCACATATGAAGAAAAACTTGAAAATAATCGTATATTAAGTATTATCCAGTATAAAAAGAGGTGTAATGGAAAAATTTAATCGTGATATTTTCGAAAATTCTAAAGCATGGCCGTTTGAAGAGGCGCGTAAGCTGCTGTCTCGCAAAAATGTGCAAGAGAAGGGCTTTGTGTTATTTGAAACTGGGTACGGTCCTTCTGGATTGCCGCACATCGGAACTTTTGGAGAGGTTGCTCGCACCACATACATAAAGAATGCGTTCGAGCATCTTACTGGAATTAAAACCAGGCTCTATGCATTTTCTGATGACCGTGACGGCCTGCGTAAGGTTCCGGATAATGTCCCAAATAAGGATATGTTGGCTGAGTATATAGGATTTCCACTGACTGATATTCCAGATCCGTTTGGATGTCATCAAAGTTTTGGTCATCACAATAACAGCAAGCTAATGGAATTTCTCGACTCATTCAATTTTGAGTATGAATTTCGCAGTGCTACAGACTGCTATAAAGGCGGACTGTTTAATGATGTTCTGTTGAAAGTTTTGGCACATCACAGAGAAATACTAGAAGTTATGCTTGCTAGCCTTCGTGAAGAAAGAGCTGCCACATACAGCCCATTCCTGCCGATTTCACCAAAAACAGGACGCGTGCTGCAGGTAAAGATCGAAGAGTACAGAGTAGAAAATGGCGCCATAGTTTTCAGAGATGAAGATGGAACACTGACCGAGCTTCCAGTCACAGATGGAAATTGCAAACTACAGTGGAAGGTTGATTGGGCTGCTCGCTGGACTGCATTTCAGGTGGATTATGAAATAGCCGGCAAGGACCTCATCGATTCGGTCACTCTTTCCAGCAAAATCTGCAGAATCCTTGGAGGCACTCCGCCAGACGGATTTAATTACGAGCTTTTTCTGGATGAAGATGGAAAGAAGATCTCCAAATCCAAAGGAAATGGAATCGGAGTTGACGAATGGCTGCGATACGCTCCACGAGAGAGCTTAGCGAATTTCATGTATGCGTCTCCGAGAAGCGCGAAAAGATTATATTTTGACGTTATTCCGAGGCAGATTGATGATTACACTGCAAATCTGAGAAATTTTGAGACTCAAGAGCCTGATAAGCGAGTAAGCAATCCGGTATGGCATATTCACAATGGTAATCCTCCGAAGGCAGAAACGGAAATTTCGTTTTCGCTGCTGTTGAATTTGGTTAGTGTTTGCAACACAGATGATAAAAACGTTCTGTGGGGATTTATTCGAAAATATGTAAAGGGTGCGTCTCCCGAAACAATGCCTTTTTTAGATAGACTTGCGCAGCATGCAATTAATTACTATCAGGATTTCGTAAAAGCGAAAAAACGTTATTCGCCACTGACAGAGTTGGAGAGAAATTCTTTTAATGATCTCCTTGTTGAATTAAGTAAACTAAACGAAAATGAGTCTGGTGATGAGATACAAAAAGTAGTGTTTGAAGTTGGTAAGAGACATGAGTTTCCAGATCTAAAATGCTGGTTTAATGCGTTGTATCGTGGTCTTTTAGGACAGGAAGACGGACCACGTATGGGGTCATTTATTGCGCTTTATGGTCTGGAAAATACAAAAAAATTGATCGAAACTGCTTTGGCGAGAGAATAAATGAACAAAAGTGACTTGTATCAGATTTTAGAGTGGTTTTCGGATGCCGGAGTGTTCGATGTTACCTCTGATATGAGCACTGTACAACGTGAAACAAAGAAAGAAGTCGCTTCTTTGGCTGAGCTGAAAGAAATAGTCTCAAAAATCGACATATCGATAAAAAAATGTGCTCTTAATATGGTTTTTGGAGTTGGAAATGAAAAAGCAGAGATACTACTGCTTGGAGAAGCTCCTGGAGAAGAGGAAGATAGGCAGGGATTTCCGTTTGTAGGGCAAAGTGGACAGCTGCTTGATAAAATTTTGGCAGCTGTCGGACTCGATAGAACAAAGGTGTATATAACTAATATTTTGCCGTGGAGACCTCCAGGTAACAGAACTCCAACTGGTCAGGAAATTGCGATGTTTCGACCGTATGTGCTGAAGCATATTTCTTTGGTTAATCCGAAAGTTGTGATATGTCTCGGTGGAACAGCAACTAAAGCACTGTTGCAAACATCCAGCGGAATAATGCAGCTGCGCGGCAAATGGATGCAGATTCCGGAATTTTCAGCCAAGATTATGCCGACATTCCATCCGGCCTATTTACTACGCTCCCCATCGCAAAAAAGGGAAGCATGGCACGACTTTCTCGTCGCAATCTCGGAGCTTCAGTAAATCATTTGTCATTTACGTTTCTAAATACCGAATTGAGCCAGAGGTTAGGTCCACTGGAGCGAACGCTTTAATCTCATCAATGCTAAGGCGCTTGTGCACTCACTAACCCTGTTCGTAATTAGAGATAATAGATTAGACCTCTTTCGAAACTTACATTTGTAATTCCCCATTATATATTGCGGCGATCAAATTGAAGCGTAGTCCGAATCGTTTTCGACGATTTTTGTACTTGTCGGAGATTATTTTGAATCTTTTTAACATTCCAATTACGTTCTCGTTGGCGACTCTGTCTCTGGACAACTCTTGATTGTTCTTTTTGTCCCCCTTTGTTAGTGGATTTTTT
>JAISZX010000075.1 GCA_031284365.1 Holosporaceae bacterium | reverse complement strand
CTTCAGATCATAATAACCTAGACTCTCTTTGGCAGAAGTTTTGATATTCTCTCTAATATTTTCCCAAGCTCTATTAATATCCACCTCAGTGTTCAAGTTTTCCAAATCTGCGACTCTATTTAAGATTTCATCATGATACTGCTCTTTACCCTATACCTCGTTTGATTTCTTGAGAATGCACCTATTTAATGCAATAAACAATTTTGGGAACATTTCATTTCAAGAATTTACAGCAATTTATTGCAAAATTACAAATTCTATCGCTGATTTTTCAGTTTTCCATTCTTACGAAAGTGTTTATTGCTGAGTAAAACTGTTCATGGTTCACATCTGATTATTTCATATTAGGTACCATTACGTCAGATTCAAATTTGTACAAACATTTCGCAGTTCATTTGCATGCATAATGTGCAGTTTCCTGTGCAAGTCAAAAACCCCCATACTTCACTGTAAGACTCGATAATTCCAAATATTTGAATACGAGAAGCTGCAGCAACATATATTATTGTTTTAAGAAATTCGATATTGAATTTCGCTTCTCCATTCAGGGATGCATCAGCACCTTCATAGTGAAACAAACGTCGCTTTCGTCTTCTCTTTCTTGACGAAAAACTGTGTCAGTGCCTAGCATACAGTAATTAATTCACCTGACTTAATGTGTGCTTCAAATTTCTCAGCGCTTCCGAATTTTTGTAGAAATTGCTTCGTAGCTTCTACCAATTTTATCATTACGGTAACATTCGCTGAAGGATTCTGCATAAGCTTGCGTACTTTGTTAATGTGAAACAAAATGTCGTGCCAAATTATTATTACCATTACAAATTGATACGAAGTTATCTCCGTAGCAAGACAATTTGCTATAGCAACCTTAAGACCAACTGCGCTGTAATCTGAATGCTTCGCGAATTTCAAGCAGATTATTTTTTTTTTATATTTCTGCTGTTAATACGAATTTCCCAGCGTGTATCGGACAACAATTTTAAAGTTGCGTTACAAGTGCTGTACAATATTTCCAAACGAACAGTCGATAATACAAAAAATGTGAAAAATCGCTGAACAGTGCCAAATTTAATTAATTTCTTCACAATTTACTAATTTTTCAGCGTCAAAAACCATGAGGTTAAAAGTATGATTAGCACATGGGACATAAAACTCTCTGGAATTTCTTTCTTCGATTAAGTTTTGAACATATTTATACTGGCTTTGTATGTGAGTACCATTGTCATAAGACTGACCTCGCCAATTTTCTAGGTCCAAATTAATCTTATCTAAGAAACTTCAAACAAAAACTTCAAATAAGCCTGAACCGGTACTACCAGTGATATACAAAAATCTACAAAAATCTTTTGGTTAATTTCAACACAATGCAGTATAATAGACAGTTGCTCCTTGTGACTCATATCAGCAGTGCAGCCGAAGATAGCAAAAAAAAAAAAAAAAAATCTACCTTCACAGAAAAGACGATAATTTTGAGTGTTCTATTTGAAATCAACCCTATCATTTCATTCTGAATATCTTTTCCATGTTAAGTGTCAAAGCATTCTTTATCTTTTATGTGCCTCAGATGATCTCACATGAGTAGATCGAATTTTTGAAGTTGCTCCACTTGGGACAAAAAATTTCCATTGTTAGGCTCATAAATGTGCTGACGGTGTCCACGAAAGGCTAATGACCTTTCAGCCGACATCTGAACAATAGCAAATAAACGTTCAAGAATTGAATGCCAGTGTTTCTTTTCATTTTCAATCACTCTCTGATGAAAATTGTCCACAGTAGAGTTTGTATTAAAGTGGACTGCAATTGTCTTCCATTTCCGCAAGCAGTTAACGTGATCTGGACATGCAGCATGCTCTTTTAATTACTGGCCAACGTTTTTTCAATCTCAGGACCCTCAGCGGATGATAGCAATATTTTTCGGTTGGAAAATAGCTTGCAACAAAATCAAAATACTCTACTAAATTATCTTCAATAGAACATAGAAGTGAGCTTCTGTAAAAAGACGTTTCATATAGCAACCGGTATTGAAATTGTGAACAGTTTAATCAGCAGAAGTATCAAATTTTTTAATCTGCGTCAGTCCTTTTTTAATCAGGTCCAGCCTTTCTTGCTCATGAAATGATTCTGACCATAACGCCGGATCATCCGAAACTAAAGCAGTATCATCGGCTAATGCTTGTTGTTGCTCGATATTAAATTCAGGATTTGAATCGGGTGCAAGGGAAACTGCAGGCACCAAAGACTCTTGAGACAACAGGTCAGAGTAATCAGAGCTTTTGTGCTGGAGCTTCAAGCAAGTGGACCTGGACAGAAATATCTGGCTTGTTACCGATGTAACGCTCTTAATCTCTCCTGCAAAGTCTTTTTGCAGCTCCTGATACCCATTTTCTCCCCGTGCCTCGACCACGATGCTTCATTTTAGTGGGCGCAGACGCTTTAAAAAATTAAAGTTGGAAGGACTGAAACAAAGCATGGAGAAAGGATTTGATGACAAATTTACAAGGAACATAAATTAACACAAGTTACAAACAACCAAAGGAGTGGCATACCCAATGGGGCACAGAGCAGCCGCAATACAAAAGATAGAAAGAATGAACATCCTATAACACCAAAATTAATAATAATAACAACGACGTACTTTAAGAGTACTATTTGACCAAATGCACAGTGCAGTGGATTCCTTGAAAAATGTGTTGCGTGAAGATGGCCCTGTGTGGCCGAAATGTGTAGCGCATAAACACAAAATGCACATATATTTTAATGACATTTTAAATATTTTAACGAACATTTTAGTGAATTAAGTGTGGATTAGTGTCATTTAAACCTATATTGATATTGTGACATTATAGACGGTAGAAGGCTACAAGGTCAAATTTAGGATAGGTCAAAAGTTATATGCACGGAAAAAAAATGAAAATTGCGTGGAAATTCTTATTGAAAACTATTGCAAAAATTTGTATAATTATCTATTTCAGCAATTAATAAGGAGTTTTATTTAGTGTT
>JAISZX010000058.1 GCA_031284365.1 Holosporaceae bacterium | reverse complement strand
AGCCTCCGAAATTCCTCATCAGACAGACTTTTTATCCCTTCAAACTTCAACTCTCACCTCTCCTTACTACAATAAGTCCTAAGCTCTTACCATAATTTGTGTGGTTTCGAAAGAGGTCTAATAGGAATGTGGGTTATTTTTGAAATTCTGGAGTCCGTCAATGACCACTCGGCGCGAAAGCTTAATAATAAAAACACCGGTGCAGATGGATTTTTTTTAACAAATGACGCGCGCGTCTTCGGTATTTATTAGTTTTAGTATTTAGCAGTAAAAATGGATCACTTGGCGCGCGCGTTTTTAGTATTTAGCTTTGATATAGCAGGAAAAACAATGGATATATGAAGTTAGAGTGAAAAAATATTAAAACAAATATACACATTTATAGGAAAGAGCCATTAGTTCGTGGTACTACTTTGCTGTTGAATTATCGTTTATAAAATAGCGACAAGAATGGCAACGACCAGCGTTATAGTTGTTCCGCACAGACACACGGCAAACAAATCTTTGTACGATTCTCGGTGCGTAAGTCCACAGATTGCTAATAGAGACATAAATGCTCCATTGTGAGGAAGAGCGTGCAAGCTTCCAGATGCAATAACGACTATTCTGTGTATAATTTCTGGATTGACTCCTGCAATTTTAGCCATTGCCATAAGCTCGGAGCCAAACATTTCTAATGTTATGCTTAATCCTCCTGACGCAGAGCCCGTTATGCCGGACAAAATACAAGTGGCAATTGCTCCAGATATCACTGGATTTCCAGGGGTGATGGACATTATCGAATCACGAATGTTCACAAATCCAGACAATCCGCTAATAATAGCGCCGTATCCAACGACAGAAGCTGTGTTGAACAACGGAATTAGTGAGTCAGCAGCTCCAGTGTTTATACATTTTACTATGTCCATCTTTTTAAAATTTGTAGCAATTATGAAAATTATTGACACAAATAATGCTACAATAATTGACCAATTACCTACAACTGCATTTAGAGGAACTGATCCAAATTTTTCACTCTGCAGATATGATGTATCTAAATTTGGGAATATGTGTTTTACACAGGCATAACTTATAATAACCACTAGAAATACAGGAACAATCGCAATCCAAAAATTTGGTAAATCATCCTGACTTACAGCTGATTTTATGTAATTATACGTTCCGTAACATTCATTATTTTGTTTTGCAATTTTCCTTTGATAATTCATCCACGACATTCCCAACACGAAAAGCAACAGTGATGATACTATGCTGATCAAAGGAGCAGCAAAAGTGTCAGTTCCGAAATATTGCGATGGTATAGCATTCTGTATTGCTGGAGTTCCAGGAACAGATACCATTGTGTAGGTAAAAGAACCAACTGCAATCGCTCCCGGAATTAAACGCTTTGGTGTTTCAGATCTCCTGAATAATTCAACTGCAATGGGATAAACGGTAAAGACAACGACAAATAGGGAAACTCCACCATATGTCATTACGCTGCATGATAAAACCACAGCCAGAATAGCATTATCCCTACCAATTTTGTCGGATATGTAACTCGCAATTGCCTGCGCTCCGCCCGTTATTTCAACTATTTTACCAAAAATTGCGCTCAGCATAAATAATGGAAAGTATGATATTGCAAATCCTCCCAATTTTACCATAAAAATTTGCGTGTAGTGAGCCAACAGCGCGCCGTCTCCACTGATTAACACTGCAAGAAGAGCTAAAATTGGAGAAAGTGCGATTACGGAGACTCCTCTGTAAGCAAAAATTATCATTAATGCAATTGATAAAAATATTCCAAACATCTCCACAGGCACCCTCGCTATATTTAATGCTCCAAAGGCAATAATCCACCAATATAATTAAATATTGTATAAGATTTTATTTTTTTGTAAACTAAAGAAGAAACGTTAAAGGCTCGCTTTTTTTATGGCATTCGTTATTTTGTCAAGTGTCAGAATTTCATCCAGAGTGATGCCATTTGGAGCGCCAGGTCCGTAAACCACAGTAAACGGAATTCCAACGCGGCCGTGTTTATGAATGAATTGCATCAAGGTGTCGTCTTTTTTGGTCATATCAGCTTCAATAAATTTTATGTGATTGTTTTTTAATAATTCAACCATTTCATTACTTTTAAATATATGATTGTTGTATTTGCATGTCAGACACCAATCAGCAGTAATGTTGAATATGGTTACATGATTTTTTGTTGATTCTACAGCGATTTGAGCGATGATGTTATTGTTGACTTTCGGTAATTCTGCTGAGAAATCAATAAGTACACGGCAGCATAGGCATATCACCAATACAGGAACGACTGATCGCCGCATTTTTAACAGTATCGCTGACGTTATAAATGACAATATATATAGTGCGATTGCAGTTTTGCTCAAATAATTTGAAAGCAGCCAGAAAACCCACACAAAAGTGACTAGCACACCGCTATTGATTACTTTTTTAAATGTATTGCTGAATCGATAAATCCCAGAGAAGAAATCCTTCTTAATGAAAAATAACAGAAAATATGGCGCAGAAAATCCCGTTGCAATGGCGAAAAACGTCAAACACAAATCAAAAATAGATCCTTGAATTGCGAAAGCAGCCGCTGTTCCGAGAAATGGAGCTGTGCACGGAATCGCAACCAGAGAAGCGATAATACTTGATACGAAACTACTGATGAACGCACTGCATTTACTATCTTTTAATTGTATCGATGGAAAAAACTGAATTATATCAAACGAATACAGTACCAAGCAGAACAAAATAAGTGTTATTGTTTCGAGAAAATAAGGATTTTGAAAATGCATCCCCCATCCGACTGTATTTCCTGCAATTTTTAGAGATACAATGCAGGCGCCGAATATCGCAAAACTAGTATAATTTCCTGCGATCGATCCCAAAATTGTTTGTCGTGAAGTTAGTGATTTTAGTTTCATAATTATTACCGGCAACACGCATGGCATGATATTCAGCATCAATCCACCCAAAAATCCTAGCAAGAGAATCCAAAATATATTTGTATTATGATGTTTTTTTTCCTTAATAAATGCTATACGAATATTTTTCGAAATGATGGTACATATATTATCGTCGCATATTGGACAATCAACGGTTAGTTCCAATTCAGGATTGTCTACTGCCGCCGTAAAATTGACGCGATAGACTGTTTTACTTACCTGATCGAGTTTCTCATCATATTTAAAAAATTTTGGTTGTTTTGGATTTGTTACGGAAATATCAGGCGCTTTCGGTAATTTGTGTCCATTCGGAATAGATAAAATTAATTCGCAATGGAAAGTTTCATCATTCATTTGATGATAATTCGTTGTAATATCAATGTTTATGGGCGATTCTGCTATTGAACTCCCCAAAAATATTATATTAATCAATATAAACATAATTTTTAGCATAATATTTTTCATTATTTTTTTCATTTTAACAAATAATAAACTTTTCTAACGTATCATGACATTATAAGGTGTGAACATGTGCATAAACAATAACGATATAAGAGATTTAACTGGAAAGGTGTTACTTTCCACTTTACCAGATACGAGAGATTACTTGAGTAAATCGATGGTTTACTTGTGTTCTCATGATAAAAATGGAGCAATGGGGATAATTATAAATAAATTAATTCCAAGCATAGATGTAAGAAGCCTTTTGAAAAATTTAAAAGTGCGTACACAAGATTTGGAAAGGCTTGATATTCATTTTGGTGGAATAGAAGAAATAGACAGGTGTTTCATTTTGCATTCCGATGATTATATGTCATCAAGTAGCGTGATAATTAAGAATCATGTTGCATTAACAGTAAACGACGATATTTTAAAAGTAATTACATCGAATGGTGGACCATCAAAAAAAATAATCTGCATGGGGTGCTGTATTTGGGATGCTGATCAATTGGAAAACGAGGTTGCTTCCAGCCACTGGATTCCGGTTGATCAGGATGAAGCTCTTATTTTTGGTGACACTAGAGCAGACAAATGGAGTAAGGCTCTGCTAAAAATTGGTTCAAAAACGAATATGTTTTCTGATATACAAGGTAACGCATGAAAAAAATCATTTAAGCAATATATTTTTAACGTATTTCGCCCATAGATCAGGACGGCGTTGCTGCGTTATTTTGTGCGACTGACGCAGTCTGAATTCGCAAATTTTTTGATGATCTCCGGAAAGAAGTATATCAGGAACAGAAGCTCCGTTAAAAATTGCTGGTTTTGTGTACTGATCGTGCTCCAAAAGATAATTTTGAAATGAGTCGTCACTAATGGAATCACTGTTTCCGATTACTTTCGGCAAAAGACGTACGCACCCTTCGATAATTATCATTGCTGCAACTTCCCCGCCGAGCAACACGAAATCTCCGATGGAAATTTCCTCCATTTCGTAAATGTCGATTATTCTTTGATCGACGCCTTCATATCTGCCGCAAAGCATCGTAACTCCAGGCTGACAACTGAGCTCATGCAGATCCGTTTGCTGTAACTGCCTTCCACGTGGGGAAAAATATATTTTCTTCCACTTTCTTTCATTTTCTGGAAGAGTATCAATAGCTTTTTCGAACACAATAGGCGAAAGAATCATTCCAGCTCCACCTCCATATGTTGTCAAATCTATTCTGTCACTTTTTACCGGAAAGTTTTTCAGATCAACAAGCTTCAAATTCCATTTTTTTTGCTCCAGAGCTTTTCCAATGACAGAAACTCCCAAATTTCCAGGAAAAGCATCTGGAAAGATTGTAAAAACATTCGCTTGCCACATCAAACTTTGAACCAATCAAACGCTTCTCGCGTCATTAAAATTTGATTATCAGAATCTGGAAAATTCTCGCGTGTGAACGGTACTAAAAATGCAGCTCCTTCGTGAGAAAGTTCGATAAGATCGCCGGCACCAAAGTTCTCTATATTGATTATATTGCAAAAAATGTCTGAACCAACAATTTTTACATTTTTTCCTATTAAATCGCAAAAATAAAACTCGTCATTCCCAGTTTTTGGAAGATCATTTTTTTGAATATAAAAAACCTCACCCTTGAGAGCCTCAGCCGCATTTCTGTCGCACACTCCATCAATGGCCACAGCGATCCTATCGCCTCCGAGAAATTTTACGACACGAAATTCAAAACAATTTCCATTTTTGTCGAATATTTTTTTATAATCGCACAGATTGTTGGAAAACGGCACGGCGCGAACCATTCCTCGCACTCCAAAAGCGCCTGTGATGCGCAAAATTTCTACCAAGATATCTACCGAGCAGCTGCGGCCTGCTGAGCCTTCAGTCTCTCCTGAGCTTTTTTCTTTGGTAAAGATTTTTTTGGAGTTTCACGAATTTCCGGCTTATCACACAATCCAATCTTGTGCAACAGGGCAGCAACCCTATCCGAAGGTTTCGCACCAACTGAAATCCAATGCTTTATGCGCTCTGAATTTGCAACAACGCGATTCTGATCCTCATGAGACAGAAACGGGTTGTATGATCCAACTCTTTCTAAAAACGCTCCGTCCCTAGGATTTCTGGAATCAGATACAACCATCCTGTAAAACGGACGCTTCTTTGCTCCACCACGAGCCAAACGAATTCTTAAAGCCACACACATCTCCCTGTAATAAAATAAGATATTTTTAGCAACATAATCGACAAAAGTCCAGAAGAAAAACTAATCTATCATACCAGGGGCAGGGCCATTTAATTCTTGCATAAAAAGAGTTATAAAGGAGTGAAGTTTTTAATTACAGGAGAGGAAAATGATGCTGAAAGAGGCCTTTGCGAGCATAAAGGACCCGCGGAGTCCGTC
>JAISZX010000012.1 GCA_031284365.1 Holosporaceae bacterium | reverse complement strand
TTTGGTAAAAGCTAAAAAAAAGTCCTCTCAGTCTGTAAAATCTGTCATGCGCAGAAATTCTATGTCTGTTCCACATTTAATCGACTCTGTCAATAAAATTCTTCCTGCGTAGGCCCTGGTACTGGCGCACAACCTGCTTGACAAGCGCAACCAAAAATTGTAACCTTAGTTTTAGAATTAAGTAGTGGTGTTATGAGAAAATTTTTAGCAATATTGTTATGTTGTTATGTTGTTCTGTGTTCTGTGTTATGTTGTAGGGTAGATGCTATGGACAAGGTTTGGGAAATACCAGGGATTGTCGTAACGAGTACCGTTTGTTGTTGTGCTGCCTATAAGGTTGTTAAAGCTGGAATTAAGCGTTGTTTTAAGCCACAACTGAATGCCAGGCAAATAGTTCGCGATACTAAGGTGGTTGATTACATAACCAGAGAGTATACCGCCCACCATACGGCTGTTGATCCTGGATAGCTAGGTTTGCGTATAGCGAAACGAAAGATATAGAGAAAGAGTCTAACTTTGGAGTTGCGACCGGTATTGTCATGAGCCTTTTGGTCGCTACAGGTGATGTTGCTGTTACAAGTCTCAGCTATGCAGGGGTTGTTAGTCCTTTTGTAAGCATTGGAGCTCCTGTTTTATCGTTGCTTTTCTTGGTGGGATCGAACGCTTATGATTATTATAAGTTCCGTAAATCGGAAAAGAAAATCGCAGTTGGTAACGTAATCGGTAGTGAATTGGAAGTATTCAAGGACTGGTTTTGTGATATTTCATGATTTTGGAGGAAGTATATGAGTAAAAGAATTTTATGGATGATATTGTGTTGTACAGTATGGTCTTGTGAAAGTGTTTTTGCCATTAATGACAACAGATTGATTCGCTTAAATGACGAGGCTTTCGGAAAATTTTCGCCGGAAATATCAGTTCGCAATGTCTTTGTACAAAGCCATGTTTTCAAAACAGAAGATGAAACGAGTTTTTGGAAAGAAATGAGCAGAAAGACATGGTTGATTCCACGTGTTTGTACGCAGTTAGTTGGGGTTGATCTGATGCGTGGACTGTTGCCATCAAAGTTCGCTTCTGAAACTTATAATAGAATGTTAAGGGCGCAATTTCCTGATGGTGTGTTTAGCAAGTGTACTAACTCTGCTGTTTTTTTTTCATGACTTCATTTCCAACTGGTACTACGATAGATATTAATCTGACGGTAAGCGTTTTTGCAAATTCATCGCGATTCTTTTTCGTCAATGTTCAAAAGATCCTTCTGTCTGTCGAACATGTTGACGTTTTTAGAAACCTTCCTGAGCCCCTTTCGAAAGCTTGTAAGGAAAATGAAGAAAAAGTCAGGAAAGTGTGTTGTATGCCTAGCAGTACCTTTTTGCCAGATGTTATGGCGAGAGCTATTTCGATTCCGATAACGTTTTCTGCTAAAAAAGGTTCGCTTGTAGCATATCTTCGGTCATTGGGGTTAAGTGACATATTTCGTAGGTTTGGAGATTCAGAAAAGTCGATTGTTATGCATCTTAATCCAAGCATAGATAAAAAAAACCGTGAGGAAGATGAAAGGGAGTATACGAAGAGTATTATTGGCGTTACGCGAAGTACTATTTTGGATCATCATGAGAAATGTTTCGATGATGCTATGCTTATGTTACGTAAGTACGTTGGCGTAGTAATTGAAGAAAAAGAAGGAATATCTGAAGATTCTGCGGAAGATTCTAAAGAAAAGACAGAATTTGTTTCTGCTGTTCGGGAAACGTATGCTAAAGAAGATTTGCCAGTTAGATGGGGTGATAGAACTGTTGTAGATTGGTCTAAGTTTCCCGATGGAGAGGAGGCGCAGAAGGCTGTTCTTGACGCTATTTCTGCGTCCATTGCCGCTGGTAAGCTGGATTTGAGAATAGATAACGATATTTATATAACGCTGTTAGCAGAGGTTTTTCCAAATCCTTTTAATTTGCTTAGCGAGCGCGAAAGTTTGTTTGTATTAGCGTGTGCGCCGCGTAGCTCATTATCTCAAGCTGAAGAGTATAAAGTTATGTTGTGTGTGTTTGGAGCTTATAGATCGTTTTTTATACATGATAACATTTTGAAATTTGGTGATTTGGCAAATCCAAAAGAAGAATTGATAGAGAAAAAAATGAAGTGATGGAAAAGTCGTTGATAGCATGGATCATGGAGTATTTTGTGTAAAAGCAGCCGATGGCAGTAGGTTTTATAGCTAATTTTGAAACAGATGATGTTTTAAATCTTGTGAGTTTTTAATGGCGTCAGTATAGTCTTGTTGCTTGTTCCACACCAGCGTGAATGGCATCTGCAACAGATCCTTGAGCACGAGTGTCTTCGGTTGGGTTCCGTTATGATGGCGGATTTTATGCTGGGGCTAAGCGTATTGAGGCGCAGTACCTTTAGCGCATACTTCTGGGTGAGGCGTTTTTTATGGCAGAATTTTTCGAGGTCGGTGTTGCCTGACGTTAGCTCGGATTCCCGTAATTTGGCTTTCTCGAGAACCTGAACCAGCGCGTCGTCCAGGATTTTCTCTCCGCATTTCGGGCAACCTGAAAAACTGTAGTGCCCGTTTTTCTTGATTTAAAAATCAGATGATTACAATAATATTGCTGCATTTGACGAATTTTGGTGCGTGGAATAAATCGGGGGAGGCGGTACCTCATAGAACCATCTAAAACGAAGTAGAATTATAGCGTTGGCAACATTATGAGAGGTCAGGGGTTCGACTCCCCTCAGCTCCACCATATTATTTGGCAAGTTTGCGGATTTGTAGGTTATCCCATGTGGACAATCATTGTAAGATGCCGCTGTAACAGAGGTTATTGCTGACTTCGAGCTGGCGCAAACCGACAAAATTATTGTTTGGATATATTCTCCAAAATGTAATTTTTCTCTCTAAATCTCTAAAAATTCTCCAAACAAGCGGAACTGGAGATTTTTCTCCAAATGCCTGTCGTAGAGAAGCTTCGAAGAAATCGGATAAAATTGCATAGCAAAAGTTCTAC
>JAISZX010000089.1 GCA_031284365.1 Holosporaceae bacterium | reverse complement strand
GTGACCACTCGGTGCGAAAGCTTAATTTCCGGTGCAGATGGATTTTTGTTTAACAAATGACGCGCGCGTCTCTAGTATTCTGTATTTAATATTTAGTTTTTGTATTTAGTTTTAGTATGTTAGTAAAAAATGGATCACTTAGCGCGCGCGTCTCTAGCTTTAATATAAGAGAAAAAAAAGAAATGTAAAGTAATAAAAGAGATTTAGGGAAAAGCAATATGCTTGCTATGAACTCTAGCATTTATTTCAGTGTCTGTTTTCGCAATTTTTAAACGATTTGATCGATTGCGAATTGGAAGGACATTTAGCAGACAACAATAGATTTTTTTTCCCAAGACAAACAGACCTGTTACCAAAACCTCTCGAAACTTCGCAGGCTCAGACACAAAAAATTGCATTTCGCAACAGATCTGACGAATTAAAATCAAAAATAGCCTAAATATCCGGCACAAATACAGCACGCCCGACAGAAAAATCAGCCCAGAATGATATTAGCTTCTTATTCTTCAGAATTTCCAGATACTAGCTCCACATTACCAATAAATGGCAAAACCATATCCCAGTTATCTCTGAACCAAGAGCAAATTCCAAAATTACTCCGCCTCTGTTTTTTAGTCGGAGCACAAATAGCAACTCCATTATCAGTAATCTTACGATTAAGCAATTGCGCAAGACTTACCATAACATTTTTACAATGATCGATATTTTTTAACGAAGGTTCTCTCAACGCATCTGAAATATTCGTTACCCAAAGTTCAATAAACTCATCACGAGTCATCGCCTCTACCGATATAACACTTCCAAATACCAGTGCAGACAACGCAGCACACACTATTTTTTTATAAAACATACTTGCACATCCTCTATTTAAAGCACGTTGCTATAACATTAAAAAAAACAATGAAGTCAACACAAAACATGTAAAAAAGTTTTTTTATATGTGTTAGATTTTGTATTTTTTTACATATAACCCTTAAAATTTCGGTTATTCATATGAGTCGCAATTAGTTCCTTTACAGCGCTGCGCTATTTCTTTGTCAGTATATCATTTTTGAAAAAGTTGCATAATACTGGAAATACCATAAGGATAAAGATTGTTCCGATGAAGATACCTCCTGTTAGTACGATTCCTACGCATTCTCTAGATTCAAAACCATAGTCTCTGGAAATTACGAGAGGGATAGATCCGAAAAACATTGCTCCAGTTGTCATCAAAATCGGCCGCAATCTAATGGCAGCTGCACTCAGAACAGCGTTGGTAGCAGATTCGCCCTGTCTCATTAGTCGATTTATAAACTCTACTATCAAAATTCCGTGTTTTGTAATAAGTCCGATGAGCGTTATTAAACCAACTGACGTGTAGATATTTAGTGAAATTCCAGCGGTCCAAACACTAAATAGCGCTCCAGAGCAAGCAAACGGAATAGTCAAAAGTATTAACAGCGGATCTTTAAAATTATTAAATTGTAGCGACAGAATTGCAAAAATAAAAATGATAGCCAGTAGAAAAAGTAAAATCATTGTTATGTATGATTTGCCGATAGATTCAGCTTCTCCAAGAGGCGTTTTTTTATAGAATTGCGGAAGGTTATTGTTGAGAATTTTTATGGCCTTGTTTAAAGTTTCAAATAAGTTCTCACTTTTGGGAACATTGAATGACAGTATTGCAGATCTCATTTTGTTGTGATGGTAGAATTGACTCGGTTCCGTAGATGGAATCATCTTGGCAACAGCATCCAGAGAAATTTTCTTGCCAGTTGCGTTTGTAATGTAAATTCCCGTTAAATCCCACGGTTTTTCTGCCCCCTCAATGAGAACATGATAGGATATTCCGTCTTTTTGAAATATAAGATTGCGATTTCCGCTGAAAAATACCTCTAATACGTCAGAAATTTGACCTTTCATAATACCGACTTTTGATGCTTCGTTTTGATCAATGTAAATTTTATAGACCAAACTGTTTAGATCCAAATTATGGGTCGGATCTTCAAAAATTGGATTTTTGAGAAATTCTTTTCTGACTTTTTCGAGGTTTTTGTGTAAATCCTGGTAAGTATCGTTTGTTGAAATCACTATTTGAACGCGAGAAGCTCCTTCGCTATTGGAAATTCCTGGAAGATTAGAATCTTCGCTCCAAACATGAATGTCTTGAGATGGAAAACTCTTGACTTTTTCGTATAAATCCCTCGCAATGTCGTTAGCAGACATTTTGCGTTTTGCTTTTTCGATTAGAGGCATAAATATGTGTCCGCCGCTTTCATAGATGAAACTAACGCAGTGCCTGACGTCGTTAGTTCCTTTAAGAAAATTGCTCACTTTTGAGCTTTGATCTTCGTAATAATTTATATCCTTTCCTTTAAGCGTAGGCATGGAAACCATAACAATTCCGCGATCTTCTTTTGGAATCATTTCTTTTGGAAGAACAATTAAGAATATTACTGTAACAATCAGCGAGTACAACACGATTGAAACTGCGGTTACATCGCGATTTAGCATACGCTCCAGAAAAACGAGATATTTTTTAGTAAAATTATGAAAAAGCACATCGATTTGCGGAAAAAGATTAGTACCTCTTCGCTTCAAGATGCTGAAGCACATCAATGGTGACAGCGTCAACGCAACAAATCCAGAAATAATGACGCTTCCTGCAAGTGCAACCGCAAATTCTACGAACAACTGTCCGATGACTCCATTAACGAATGCGAATGGAACATAAGCGCTGACCAGAGTCGATGTCATGGCAACAATCGCCAGGCCGATTTCTTTTGCTCCTTCCAGAGATGCTTCTGTTTTTGACATTCCTTTTTCTATGCGTCTCAATATGTTTTCAAGCACAATGATTGCGTCGTCCACCACGAGACCAACGGACAAAACAACTCCAAGAAGAGTCATGAGATTGATGGAAAACCCGAACATTTTTAAAAAGATGAACGCCCCAGTTATTGAAATCGGAATAGTAATTATTGGAATAAAAGTTGCCTCCACGCTTCTTAAAAAAATAAAGATAATAACTAAAACCAACAGAATCGCTTCGACGATGGCTGTTGCCGTATTTTTCATGGAATTTCGAATAAGTTCTGCGTTATCAAGTATTGTGCAAATCGAAACTTTTGTTGACATTTCCTTTTCTAATTTCTTTATTTCTTTTTGAACAAGATCAGATACTTTAACAGGATTAGCATCGTAAGCTATGTTAATTGTAATGAAAATTCCCCTTTTTCCATCTAGTAGGAATCTGGAATTTTTATCATCAGACGATAGCTCGACTGTTGCAACATCCTTCAAAAATACTGGAAACTTTTTGCCTTTTGCGCCATTAGAACTCTGATGTTTTAAAATAACATTTTCGAAGTCTTCGACGCTTTCCAATTTCGACTCTAAAGTAGCTGGTGTAGTGTTTTTGATTTTTCCTACAGGTTTTGAGATGTTTTCTGTATTAATAGCTGCGTTTACTTCGTTGACATTGATTCCAAACATGTGAAGCTTTTTGGGATCAACAATAATTTTTGTTATATATTCTTCACCACAAATATGAACGGAAGAAACTCCATTAATACTGCGAAACGCGTTTTTAATAGTTGTGTTCACAAAATGACTTAATTCCCGAGAATTCATTGTTTCTGATTCAAAAGCAAGAATAATGAACGGTATTCCGCTGTTCCTATTACTTCGGTAAACTGATGGCTCCATCGCATTGCGCGGCAATTGACCTCTAACAATGCTCAGTGCGTCTCTCACGGAAGCAACGGCTTTGTCCATGGATGTGCCCTCGATAAATTCCAACCTAATACTTGAGTTCTCAGATGATGACCAAGATGTAATGGTTTCGATTCCTTCAACTCCGGCAAGCTCGCCCTCAAGGACATTTGTTACGGACGACTCTACAACTTCTGGAGATGCATTCGGATACATTGTAAAAATATTAATTATTGGAATATCAGCTTTCGGATATTCCCTAATGTTAAGCGAATTGGAGCTCAAAATCCCAATCATTATAATCATAACATTTAAAATAATAGAAAAAACAGGATTTTTGATAAAAAACGACGTAAAATTCATTTAATTTCCGCTTTTTTTTCTGCGATTTTAATTTTCATGTCTTCTAAGAGCCGATCCTGACCAATGATGATGATCTCATCTTTTTCTTTGAGTCCGTCCAATATTTCAACTTTTTCTTTATTTTTAATGCCAAGCGTAACTTCACAAGATGCAACCCTACCATCTTTAACTACGTAAACAAAATTTTTGCCTTTTTTTATGAAGACTGCGCTGTATGGAATCACGATTGTATTTTGCTTCTCTTCCACAACTAGCGTAACATTTATGGACGCTCCTATCAGTAACTCAGTGTCACTTTCAAGTTCTACGCATGCTGGGCACATATGGTTTTCTTCGTCAATCGCTTTTTGGACGTGTGTTAACTTCAGTAGCTGTCCATTTGTGTATACAACCTGACCTGGATTGATTTTTGATACATATTGGCTAGGGATTTCAAATTCAACTATTAATTGCTTTCGACTATAAAAACTCGCCAAAGGACAGTTTATAGAGACTTGTTCGCCGTCTCTTACTTTATATGCACCCAAAATTCCGTCGAATGGAGCTCTTACTAACGTGTTTTCTTGTTCAATTCTTGCTCTTGCCAAATCTTTTTCAGCGATGATTAAGCCCTGATAAGCATTTTCCGCGTCTTTTTTCGAGCTGACACCTCTTTTGGTTAACAACAACGTTCTTTCGTATTGATCTTTTGCAATGTGTTCCGCAGATATTGATAAATCATATGTTTTGTCAATATCTGAATTTTCAATCTTTGCAATAATTTCACCTCTTTTTACGTTGGATCCAGATTGAATTAATATGTTTATTGTACCAGCAGCCTTTGCCATCAATGTGCAATATTTTTTGGGACGAACTGTTCCGATTAAGTTAATTTCATACTTTATGTCTGATTTTTTTGCGATTTGCGTCTCCACAACTTTCAAAGTTTCAGGCTCATTTGAATCATTGTTAAAAAACTTAATAAGCACACAAAAGACAAAAAAAACGAGAAAAAGTAAATATTTTTTATATAAAAACCTTGCAATACTCATGTGATCTTTCAAAATTAAGTACTGTTTAACTATAACATGCAAAAATTGAAACGGCGATATCGTACGATTGTAATTTTACAAAAGTTTTGATTTTGCTTTTCTATTGACATAGTTTTGCTATTGATCTTGGATCATGTGGTTTTTTTTAGAAGTACATATTTAGCATATGTGCTTGCTTCCATAATTGGCAAAATCAGCGCGGCATGCCTTCCACTGGTTACCATATTATGAAAAATATGTTAAAAAAGCGTTATTTTTTGAAGAGAATGAAAAATAATTTCAAAAAATTAACAAATTTTTTACCTTTTTGGTACAGCGTAGTAATCGGTGTATTGTGTGCCATGAAGATTTGGTTAATATTAAGTTAATAATGCAGCAATATCTTGCTGAAAATTGAAGCAAGAAACAATTAGACTGGTAATAAGTTTCGGTATATACATTTTTGATTTTTGCGTTTATATTAATAGTATTATGCGTAGATTATATCACTATCCACTGTGCGCTTTTTGTAGATTAACTAGGGTTTACTTGAAAGAGAAAGCCCTCGATCATGAATTAATAATCGACTATCCGTGGAACAGAAAAAATGCATTTTCTGAACGTCATGTTTTCTCTGATTTGCCAACTCTTGTAGATTTGGACGGTTCTGCTTTCGAAGGGTGGTATTCCATAATCGAATATTTTGAGCATTCATATAGATCTACTTCTTTATTTGGCACAACTCAGAAAGAAAAAGCTGAAACGCGCAGGATTATTTCCTTATTCAACGAAATGTTTTTCTCTGATGTAACAAAAAATATCGTATTTGAAAAAGTGATGAAAAAACATTATGAGCGTTCTTCTCCCGATTCATCTCGCTTGAGAAAAGGAAGCGAAGAAATGGTGAAATATTTTGATTATATAACTTGGATAATGGACTACCGCAATTGGTTGGCTGGAAACGATTTTTCACTGGCAGACATTGCTGCGGCAGCACAAATTTCCTGCGTTGATTACACTGGTTCTATAAAATGGGAGGATTTTCCGATCGTAAAAGATTGGTATGTCAGAATAAAGTCTAGACCATCGTTTCGAGATATACTGGCAGACAGAATAACGAACATCTCTCCCCCACCCCACTATCAAGAGCTCGATTACTAGAAAATTAAATATTTTGCAACTTTAGCTCGGAGAATCATCGTCAAATAATCCTGGTTTTGGAGTAAAAACAAATGAATACGCAAAATAGTAATACCAAGTATTTGAAGTAACGCCTACCTCTGGTTTCAAAAAATACAGACCAAACATTTCAAGCGGAGTGGATTTCACCAATTTCACACCGTCTGGACGAAGCATATTTTTATTAAAGTGCATGGACAACTGCATCAATATTTTAATCTCATCTTTTTCTATCTCTAATCCCTTAGCTATTTCACCTGCAGGACATGGAGCAACATTTATACTTTTTCCACTGAAAAGGGCATAAGTCGGCATACTCCCCGTAACACTTGAAAAAAAAACTCTGTTCACCGGATTTTTTCCCCAGCTCTGCAAAACTGCCCACTTAATTTGCGCCATGTTATTCCCAGTGCCTTTGATGCAGAAAATGCATAGATGCGGAAAAGGCTTTGCAAATCTGCCAGCTGCTGGCCCTGTTTCAATTTCGTATTGACTTTCGCCTCCGCCGAAGAACGGTAAAAAAGAAATACAAGCAATATTCTTAACGTCTGCCACAGTAATCCTTTTACTGCTTCTGTTTTGAGAAATGCTTTGAAACATATTGGCAGCACAATTAGCGCAAAAATCCACATTTCCGCGCATGCGCTTGTATTTTGGAATATCGTGAAGATAGTAAAGGATCGCGATCAGTACCGATATGACAACAGCAAATTCAATAAAAATCGCTCCTACACAAGGCCTCCTAAGAGCCTGCCCCCCCCCCCCCGTTGCATCATTGTCACAATCTTAGACAACATTTTTCGCTCCAAAAGTTAAATATCCATTATTATTGAATGGAAATGGTTGAAAAATCATTAATGCATTTCACAGCGGATGAGTTTCACTAAATAGTCCAGGTCTAGGCGTAAAAATCTCTACTTCATGAAAATATCCACGATGACCTGATGTTACATATGGTTGTAGCTGTGGCTTAAAGATAAAAAATCCCCATGGATGCTGATTTACAGCACTTCCATTTGGTTTATAAAAATTGACATCAACATAAAGATACACATCTAAGATTATTTTAGTTTCCCCTTCCCTTATTGTTAATCCAGAATATATTTCATTCGTATCACAATCTTTTTTAAATTGTTTTTGCAACAAAATGGCGCCATGATTAAAAACATTTTCAGACCTAAAAGTTTCAGCAGTAATTATTTCTAATTCTCTTAGTGAAGGATTGCGATAATAAAAATTAAGTATTCCCCATGTTATTTGTGCGATATTTTCTCCAGTACCCTTAATGTAATAAATCGTTACACCAAAAAGCGGACCATCATAGTATCTTCTGCTCGTACCTATTTCGTATTGTTTCTCTCCACCACCGTAAAACGGTAAAGAAGCAACGCCACTAATGTATTGATAATCTTTGAGAATTATTTCCTTTTTTGGTCTACCATTGGATACGTTTTGAAACATACTTACAGCGCAGTTAGCACAAAATTTCATGCGATTGCGAATTCTAGTTGCTTTAACAACATCATGCATGTAGTACAGGATTGCAATCACAACCGGTATGGCAATTGCAAATTCTGTAAAAATCGCTCCTACACGAGGCCTCCTAAGAGCCTGCCCCCCCCCCCCGTTGCATTATCGTCATAATTTTAGACAACATTTTTCGCTCTAAAAGTTAAATATCCATTATTATTGAATGGAAATGGTTAAAAAATCATTAATACATTTCACGTTGGCGCGTTTTCGTTAAATAACCCCGGTTTTGGCGTAAAAACAAAGACAGAATTAAAATAACCCAATTTATATACTCCGTATGCAATTGGATTCATCAAAAAAAATCCAAAAACCTCTCTGTCAGAACTAGGAGTGCTACCACCACTGAAAATATATGCGTTCTTCCAAAACGAAAAACATTCAATGAGAATTTTTATTTCACCTTTTGGAATAGTAAGATTGGAATATATTTCCGAAGGATTTGCATCGACTTTGTATGTTGTAATTGCAGCCTCATGTCTATATGGAAGAGATTTATTTACTTTGGCAATATCCATGGTTTGTGGGCTTAATGATGGTGGGGAACCTTTATTTCCAGCAAGGTGAAATTGTATTATCCAAAGAACACTGGCTTTTCCGCCTTCTTTCCCTATTATGCAGGCAATATGACCATGCGGAAAATGAGCGAACATGTGTTGAAGTACTGCAGTGGCATACATGGTAGTTCCAGGGTAGATTGAAAGATACGCTGCAGCAACGGCACATTTCATGTCTTCCAAAGAAATTCTTTTATTTTCACGATTTTGAGAGATATTTTGCAATACGTTTACCATTTCGTGCGTTGCGAACTCCATACGTTTCTTCATACGATTATGTTTTGGAATGTCGTGAAGATAGTAGACAACAGCAATCACAACCGGTATGGCAATTGCAAATTCTGTAAAAATCGCTCCTACACGAGGCTTTCTAAGAGCCTGCCCCCCCCCCCCGTTGCATTATCGTCATAATTTTAGACAACGTTTTCACTCCAAAACTTAATATCCCAAATTATTAAGCAGAAATTGTTTAGAAAGTGTTAACGTACTTATAGTTACTAGGTGAGTAATCACAACTTCACGGCGAAGGAATTTGCAAAATATATTAGAGGACATTGGTTTATATAAAATAAACTTCACCATGTTAAAGACTCAACTTTCAGAGAAGATTTTACCGTCAAAGTTGTCAAACCATTTATTTTTTCGTACATCATCGATTTGGCGATGCTTTTGTTAAGGCATTGGAAATTCAGTAATTTTCGAGATGCAACGTATAGATTTTCAATTAATTGCAAACATTTGTTAAGAAAATTTAAAGAAATGACGAATCGTGCTTTTTCTCTAGGAAAAAGCCCTGAATGTCAACGTAGTCTGCGCGGCACACTTTCCACCGGCTATCACATTATACCAGAATAGTAAAATTTTTATTAATTTTCAAAATTATTCTTCATTCTTTTAAAAAAATAACACTTTTTTAACATATTTTTCATAATACGGTAATCGGTGGAAGATGTGCCGAGCCAATTGGATTAATAACAAATTAGAGTCTGTTTAGATCTATGATTAGACCTCTTTCGAAACCGAGTAATTCCGAGGAATTTTTAGGAGCCTACGGAGCGCAGGACCGCAGCGTACTTGATGTACGTGAGGATCCAAGCACCGGAGCGACGCGAAAATTACCGGAAGGACGAAGGTTACGAAAGAGGTCTATTTTCGAAAATATTGTAAGCAGAAGATAGTGTATCGTTTTATTGATTGATTGTCTGAGCTAACATATGCACTGCTTATGCATTGCTTTTGAGTGTTCTTCTTGCTTGTTTTTTTACTTTTTGCCCAGTTTTCGTGAGTCCGGACAGACCCATCCCGTTGAAAATTCCAGAACTGCGAATCGTTTAATGTTAAAACATATTGCCTGCATGAGAGCCGCAAAGAAATTTTTACAACTCCTTTGTAGCGAACTCGTTTTTCGATTTTTGAGAAAATTTTCTCGTAGGGAGCTCGAATACCAGATATCCAGCGATCCAAATCATGATTTTTCCCCTTCATATCATTG
>JAISZX010000024.1 GCA_031284365.1 Holosporaceae bacterium | reverse complement strand
TATCCCACAATAGTATAGCTGAAAAATCGGAAGTTTCTCAAGTGCATCCTCAAGCGATGTCTTTGGAATGACAGGTACTCTTCTTTGATCGGAAGTATCGAAGTTATCAAGACAAAAATCTACCCTATAATCGGCAACGTAGCGCGTAGATAGGGCTCCAGATTTACCGATGGAAAAATCACCAGAGCATGTTACAAAATCTTTTCTGCTGAAACCAGAGCCGCGTAATCTCTTATCTAGTTCAACGGCTACATTTTCTCCCTCTTCTTTGTTAATTGGGTAAATAGTAATAAATTTCCCGTATTGAGAATAATATCCAGTCTTGGATAATAAGTAAAGCCTACGCAAGGTACTTGTGGTAGGTACTATCTTAAAATTGACTCCATTATCTATCAGATATGGAACGACTGCTTCAGCCACTTTTTTTGCAGAAGACGGAGTTGCCGATACATGTAACTTCCAACCGCCAATTCCATAAATGCGTCCCACAGGTTTTTTACTAAAAACAGGCATTTTCGCAAAAACAGGTGTATTAGGTGGTGTAACTTCACCAAGCATATCTTGCCTTAGCGGGAGCTGAATCTGGAGCTGAAGCGTGCGTACGCAACGACTATCAGTTGTTTTCCATATTAAAGATCCGCTTTCTATCAAAAAGTCCACACTACTGCTGATTTTATAATTTGGGTCAACATATGTAGACAAATCTAATTGTGTAGCAACCTTGGAAGGTGGTACCCAAAACAGTATTGGAGCTAGACTTGGATCTGCTTTAGTACAGCAATCCTTGAGACATTTCCAGTAATCTTCGAAATCCTTACTATTGGCAGCATCAATTTCTGCTTTTTTCTCATCAGTTAACTCATCAGTACTCCAAATAACTCCATCTTTGATGCTAGTAGGGTCTCCACCTTTTAGCACCATCTCTATAAATTCCTCCGGATCTAGTCCCAGTTCATTGGCAAATACCACAATATTTCGATAGAGATAGCACATTGTTGCAAAATTTGTTTTTGTAAATTCTGCTAGCGTATCATATTCCGTTCTAAGTTGCTTATCCTCTGGAAGTAAAGCAACTCGTCGACAAAGTTGCTCATCCTCTGGAAATAAAGCAACTCGTCGACAAAGTCTGTTCCGGACATATCTCTCATGGGCAAGAACATATGAACCGTCAAGCATGTTCATCATTGCATCTTCATGAAAGATATCGTATAAGCCAACCAACTTTTCAAAATTTTCATTAGTTGGATTTTTGACGACGTCTGTCACCACAGTTTTAGCTAACCCCCTCAAACGCTCCCATAAATTCGTTGATTCGGCAGTGGATATTAGTTTCACTCTATCTTTAAGTCTGTCAATGCTTAAAGGTTGCTTTCTTCCATTAGTAAAATATTGTTTCACATCATCACTAAAATATTGATCTATTCCAATCGAAGAACATTCAACTTTTTCGCCTGTAAAATTTCTTATCCTGAGTCGCGCTCCGACAAGTTCTTTTGGTGCTTCTGATGGTGCTTCTGACTGTGCTCCAGAAGAAGTTTCCGGGATCGCTACAGGCGAATCAGCAGGAGCGGGGGCAGTGGAGGCATCTGGAGCAATGGCGGCAGGAACTGGTGCAGTGGCTGGAGCGGTAGCTTGAGCAGAATCCATAGCTTCTGCAACGATAAACTGCAAAAACATTGCGCTAATTACCATTATTTTATTTTTCATTTTAGATCCTTCTTATTAATACCACAACATTATTATCAAACATGTTTCAAAAAATTATTAATTTATAAAAAAAATAACAAGAATTGCAAAAAATAATATTTACATGAAAAACGCAGTTAAAGATTTACATGAAAAACGCAGTTAAAGAAAGTTCTTGACTTTTTAAAGGAATTGCTGTATAATTTCACGAAAATTGGGAAAGTAAGTTCCGGAGATTTAGAAAAATTATACGGAACGCCTTTAGCGTGCAGTAACCAATGTTATAATTCTATTATAAGTAAGAAAAGGCCCTGTAGATTCGTTGGCGTTATAACAATTCAGCTTTCCAATGTTTGTTTTTTATGTATTTTTGTAAAAAAATATTTTTATTGAATTATTGTTAATTGTTTTTTAATTTTTTTGCATTAGTGTTACAAACATATACTAAGAGAGAGGAAATAAAAATGTCAAACGGGTTGCTATGGACTCCGTCTGAAGAACGAGTAAAAAGCAGCAATGCCTTTCGTTTTATTAGCGGTTTGAGAGAGCGTGATGTTTTTGGTGGAGAAACTTTTTATGACTTATGGAGATGGTCCGTCTCTAATCCGAAGAATTTTTGGAGTGAAGTTTGGAATTTTAGTGACGTAGTAGGAGAAAAAGGCGAGAGAATTACCAATGGAGCTGAAAAATTTTGGGAACATCGCTATTTCCCCGATGCAAAGTTAAATTTCGCTGAGAATCTACTAAAAAGGCGAGATGACGCTATGGCTATAATATTCTGGGGAGAAGAAAAAGTCAGAAAAATTCTAACCTGGAAAGAATTGTACGACGCTGTTGCTAAAACAGCAGCCGCTCTAGTTGCCGCAGGCGTAAAGAAGGGGGATGTGGTTGGCGGCTATGTTGCGAATATGCCTGAGACTACTATTGCAGCGCTGGCAACGATAAGTATAGGAGCCGCGTGGGCTTCATGTTCTCCTGATTTTGGAATTCCAGGAGTACTTGATCGATTCGGGCAAGTAAAACCAAAGGTCTTTTTTGCAGTAGATGGATACTATTACAAGGGAAATATGTTTAATAATCTCGAGAAGATCAAAAACGTTGTGGATCAAGTAGAAAGTATCGAAAAAACCGTCATTATTCCGTATATAAAGGCTGGACTTCCGGCGAATAACAGAACAGAAGTATTGTCATTTCAAGAATTTATTGGAGAAGGTGAAGCCCCTGAGTTGGTTTTTGAGAAATTTCCATTTGATCATCCGATATACATATTGTTTACATCCGGAACAACTGGAGTTCCAAAGTGTATTGTGCATGGAGCTGGTGGTACTTTATTGCAGCATAAAAAAGAGCAGCTTCTTCATTGCGATATTAAACAGGACGATCGTGTTTTTTATTTTACGACATGCAGTTGGATGATGTGGAACTGGGCTACATCGATTCTGTCTCAAAATGCAACGTTGATGCAATACGAAGGACTTCCGCTATTTCCAAAGCCGGACATTCTTTTTGATATGGCTGATTCATTTGGTATGACATTCTTTGGAACTTCAGCAAAATATCTTGATACTTTGTTGAAAAGTGATGCATGTCCGATCAAAACACATAGACTTGACAAGTTGAAAACGATAGGATCTACCGGATCTCCTTTGTGCGCTGAGGCGTTTGAATTTGTGTACGCAAAAATAAAGAAAGACGTTCATTTGAATTCATTTTCCGGTGGTACGGATATTATTTCGTCATTTGTTATGGGAAATCCAATTTCTTCCGTATACGCTGGCGAGATGCAAGGTTTTGGATTGGGTATGAATGTTAAAGTTTACGGTCCGAACAATGAAGAAATGCCAATTAAGCAGCAGGGAGAATTGACCTGTATCACGCCATTTGCTTCTCAACCGATAAAATTCTGGAATGACGAAGGTAATAAGCGATTGATCCATTCTTACTTTGAAAAAATCGAGAATTGCTGGTGCCACGGGGATTGGATAGAGTTGACAGAGCATGATGGTGTGTTTATTTCTGGACGAGCTGATGCTGTTTTGAATCCATCTGGCGTTAGGATAGGAACAGCTGAAATATATTCACAAGTTCAAAAAGTTGAGGAGGTTTTGGAATGTTGCGCTGTTGGTCAGCAGTGGAATAACGATGAGCGTGTGATTTTGTTTGTTGTGCTGCGCAGTGGATTGACTCTGGATGATAATCTAAAGAAGAAAATTAAAACAGTTATTCGGGAAAATGCTACTCCTAGACATGTACCAAGCAAGATTATCCAGGTCAGAGGAGTTCCAAAAACCAATAACGGTAAGTTGGTTGAGATAGCAGTGAAAAATGTTATCCATGGAAGAGAAGTAGTTAATAAGGACTCCATAGAAGATCCGTCTTTGTTGGACGAATTCAAGGATATTCCTGAATTACAAGTTGATTGATTAATGCCATAGGCTTGAAATACGCGAAGGAGCCGTTGAAAACAGACTACAGGCGGCTCCAACGATTTGGAGTCTGTTTTAAGCATGTTTTGGTATAGCTAGTGTCGGGTATTTGTCGTGAAGATCTTTTAGATAAACCAAAATTTTATTTGTACTTACGCAAATGTGCTTGTTTTCTGAGAAAATCAGATTAATTTCATTTGCAGATGAATGAAACGTAAGTAAATTCAAATATTGGCCATCTTTTATGTTATCATTGGCGCTTATTGACTCAACATTGTGTATGTACAATCCTGAGTGAACACGATAGTAACATTTTTCTTCCTCAAATGATGCAACTGATTCCCAGCAGAATCTGTTGAGCATGAGACTTATGCATTTGTTTTCATTATCAAAAGAATGTAATAAAATATGAAAAATTGAATCTTGAATGAGAGATGAAATCAAATCGCATCCTTCAAAATTCTCGGCTTTTATCAACAAATTTTCCTGCTTCATAGTATGCCATACATTAATATAATTAGTTTATGATAAATATAATTTGTTTTCAATTTTTTTTTTGCTCATCACCCAATTTATCATCCGCCAGATTCAAAAAAAATGGTTCAGCAACGACAATCTCATTCATATTACGTGAGAAATTGGTTTTTTTGCAGTAAAGCTGCTGGAATTTCAATTGATTTGATTATTTTTTTCATTGTGAATAAGTATGCTCATTCTACGTGAGAAACAGGATTTTGGCACTATAGCAGTACTAAATTTTCAAGCAGCTTTGTCCTGGTTCTCATTTTTAACGAGTATATATGCAAAAAATTCACTTAAAATTAATTTTTGTTGTGTAGCATTGTTCTAATGGTTCTTAAATAAGGAGGAGAATTATCCATGAATAAGATGAAAGATGCAATTGCGTTTGCACTTTGTTTGTTATCGTTTGTGTGTTTCGTATCCTGTGACAATGAGGATAAAAAAGCAGTGCAGAAGACTGAGAAGCAAAATCAGGATAGTAAAAAAGCTACAGAATCTTTAGAAGAAGAGCTTGTTGAAGAAAAGATCGTTGAAGAAAAGAAGAGTGTTGACGTACTAGAAGAAGGCAACCAAATGCACCGTGATTCAAATTCGGCTGAGGAAAAAGTAGCTACAGAACAAAAATCAGATAAAGAAGAATCCAATCTTAATGAAGGTGAGGAGAAGTCTCAATCTAGGGAAGATGAAGAAAAATCACAACACGATGAAGGTGAGGAAAAATCACAACACAATGAAGGTGAAGAAAAATCACAACATCAGGGAGATAAAGCAGAACCTAATCATGAAGAAGCAAAAGTAGAGGACGATTCTGCTTTGCAGCACGATGGGGACAGTAGCAATTAACAGGCCAGAGTCGGCTGCATTCTGAATCGCGTTGATATTTCACTTCGTGATCTCCGATTCAGAGCGTCCGGCAATCGCTGATGAAAAATTGCGCATCGGATACTGGGAGGGCGATACCGTGATCAGCCACGGTAGCCGGTGCGCTCTGGTTGCGCTCACTGACCGCTGTTCGAAGTTTACACTTGTTAAAAAAATCTGGAGAAAAACCATGAAAAACGCAAACAAAGCAATCATTTATAGATTGAATTAAACCGACATCTAAGAAAAGTGCTAGGATATAAAGCTCTGTTTGAGGTTTTCTTCGGATATGATGTTACTAATTGAAAGACATACCTCTTGGTGCACCTAGTTCCTGGAAGGGCGCGAGTATATTAGACCTGTTCAGATATTCATCTGTGATAAAATCCTATAGCAGATTTACCTTTGATATATCCTATCACATCTGCAACTGAATACTTTGGGGGAATCGATATCAGCATATGTACATGATCTTGAACCATATTTCCTTTGATAATCGTTGATCCT
>JAISZX010000013.1 GCA_031284365.1 Holosporaceae bacterium | reverse complement strand
ACCGGAAATTAAGCTCTCGCACCGAGTGGTCACGGATAGATCATCCAAAAGTCAATCTGCACCGGTATTTTTATATTATTAAGCTTTCGCGCCGAGTGGTCATTGACGGACTCTCGAATCTCAAAATAACCCACATTCCTAATGTAATTATCAGATTAATTATTGCACATTAAATGTGTTATGTCAAGCTTTTTTTTGAGAAAATTTATGATTATCTCCAGTGTCTTTTTCTGTAGAAAAATAATTCCCCTAAGAAATGCTTTTATTCAGCGTAAATGCCTACTTCTAAATAAATATTCTCAATATTTTATGAAACGGCTCGATTTTTTGTATTTCTATGTTTTTTATTATTAAGAATTGTTAACTTTAACAGAGCTATTGCATAATTCTCATTATGGTTTTTCATTACTTTTCGCGATACTTAGCGCTTTACAGATTGCAGATTAGAAAAAATATCTTCAATCTGTTTTATTATAATAGAAGTATCAAATTTGCAAATCCATTTATCTATATTTTTTGAAAAATGCTCTTTGGTAATTTTATTGTTATCGATTTTTATCATTATATTTTTTAATTCCTCCGCATTCCCAGGTTTAAATAAAACTCCGCATTTTCCGTTATTTAGCAGCTCTCGCGGCGCAGTTGGACAATCTGATGAAACGACTATTGTCTTCAGTATCATGCCTTCGACTATTACCAGAGGTGCTCCTTCTTCTTTTGAAGATAAAATCGAAGCCTTTGAATTTTTCACAAAAGCATGTGGATTATTTTTTTGACCTAAAAAAAATATTATTTTTGATAAGCCAAAATTTTGAACCAATTTTTCTAATCTTGGACGATCATTACCATCACCAATAAAGTATAACTTTGTTTCGGATGAAGTTTCATTGATAAATAATTTGTATGCAAGGATTACCGTATCAAGATCTTTGTCCTTTGATAAACGAGAAACAACTAAAAAATAGTTGCTATTTATGAGCTGTGATTCACTTTTCGAAATATCATCTTTTTTGCTGGTGAGATTTTTTATTTTTTCTATATCGTGAGGAATATAAATCGTTTCAAATTTTTCTTTTAGATGTGGAATATGTTGTTCCATGTTTAAACGCAATTGATTACTTATGCAAATAACTTTGTTATATATAGAACAATTTGTTTTAATATCCTGGGTTATAACTTTAAAAGAACAGTGAAGCCAAACAATTTTTGGTTTATTTTTTATTTCTTTTATTCTATTTTGCATACATCCATTTTTAAAATCGATTATGATATCCGAATTTTTTGCATGTTTTAAAAACAATTTATTGTTCACGTATCTATTCCTAAAACAACACAAAAAACGCTGTATATTTTTTATGCAGGATTCGCTTTTCGGTTCGTCGTAGAGATGATCGTATATTTTTACGTTTTTTTCTTCGAAAAAGTCCAAAAAATATTGATCTGTTATTTTTGTTTTACACCAAACACTTATATCGTATCTGTTGGTTTTTAGTAAACCGTTTACAATCTCTTGAAAAGCTTTTTCAACTCCCCCCATTATTATACGATCGTGACAAAAAAGTAGTTTTATTTTTCCCATTTAATTTTTCTACCTACATAAATATCGGTGCTTGTGCGCATTTACCAACCAGACTAAAGCCGCCTAATTCTTTGCTCTGCAAACGGTCTTGATTGGAAGTTTTGTAATGCAAAACAATTGAGTTTTCCGGAATATAATTTAAATTACTACGTTTTTTGATTATGTTAGCTTTTTTTTCCAGACAGTAGCTAATGAAATTCATATATACGATATCGCACCAACATTTAAAGTAATCATCTGATTCTAAAACTGATTTTTCAGCGAATACAATAATCTCATTGCCTTTCAAATATTGATTTGTTATTTCACTAATTATTGGAATGTCGTTTTTTCTGCTATTCATATAGACCTGTTGCGTAAGGCGTTTTTTGCACCTGAGCCCGAGTGGCTCTGAGTGGCTTTTGCAACAAGTCTGTGGCTGTGTAACCATATGGAACAAGTAGCAGCAAACTGTAATCAACTAATCCGAGCGGCCAAAATCTTCCGTTTCCGGCCCAGGCTCTGGATGGCTTTCCGATTGCAGTGGTATTTATGAATTGCCAATCGTCTCCCAAAACCCAATTTGTGTGCAATAAAATACAAATTGCAAATACAAATAAAACAGTATACAAAGTAAAATAGGATGTTTTTTTTTGACTTGGCATGTCTTTACTCATATCTCTTGCAATGATATCATTAAACTATGATTTTGGATATATTTATGCCTTTAATATCTGTGATTATTCCGATTTATAATGTTGATCGATATCTGAAAGAATGCCTTGATAGCGTCATAAATCAGACTTTTGAAGATATCGAGATAATATGTATAAATGACGGATCAACAGATAATTCTTGTGCTGTTTTGGAAGAATACGCGAAGAAAAATTCCAAAATCGTTGTCGTAAATCAGGAAAACAAAGGACAGTCTGTTGCTAGAAATGTTGGTCTGCAGGTAGCCAGAGGAAAATATATTTCATTTGTTGATAGTGATGATTTTATAAATACAGATATGTATGAATCTTTAATTCCTTTCATGTCTGGGGACGTAAATTTAGTTGTTTTTGACGTAAATATTTTTGGTGAACAAGACAACTCCATGAATAAATATTTTCGTATGAAATTTTGCGGTGAAGTGAATATCGATGGAAATGCAATCTTCAGATGTCCGGTTACTCCGTGGAATAAGATTTATCGCAAAGATATTATAGAAAAGTATGAGATTTTATTTCCTGAAAAATTACATTACGAAGACAATTCATTTCATTGGAAATATATGATGCATGCTAAAAAAGCGTATTTTCTAAAGAAAAAACTTTACAATTATAGGATTAGAAAAAATTCAATCATAGGAGAGACAAAATCAAAAAATTCAAAAGTTACTGATCATTTTATTCTGTGTTTGGAGATTTTTGAGTATATGAAAAAATATGGACTAGAGCAAGAATATCAAACATCATTCGTAAAATTTTTCGAACACTGCATTGGAGTAGTATGCGCAAACACAAAAAATTTGCGAAAATCAATGAAAATTGCAAATGAGATTTGGTCAAAAATAAATATTTCATCAGACAACAACATAATATGCGCGCTGCAACATAAAGATTATGATTATGTTATTAAGTGGATTGGTTATAGTTTTCTGGAAAAAATGTGTTCTGTAAAAAAACGATACGGAAGAAAAGTGATTACGATTTGTGGCCATCAATTTGGCATTAACGATTTTTAAATTGTTTCCGCTCAACAATGGTGAATATTTAGTTTTCGGAGCAGAAATGTTGTTTAAAATCGTGACTGTAATGCAATGGGGTGTGGCAGGCTTCTTAGAAGAGCTCATATAGAAGCGTTTTTTGTTGAATTTGCTGTTGTCATACCGATATTAACAGCTATTGCCTATTATCTTTACGATATTCCAAAGTAACGCAACGTATGTGTAGACAGACACCCAAGCAGATTCTAAAATGGCCGAACGATTCGCACATTAATCATTCAAATTTAGCTGACGGCGCTTAGCGCTCTGTTTTTGCAAAACGGAAAAGGCAAATACTTCTGTATCAGATTTGCTTTTTTCAACACTACCAAAAAAGCCAACACAAGCATGTTTAAAAATACATATTTGTAATTAAACAACAGACCATTCACTATGTACATCAACAGACTTTGGTCAGCGACAAGTCGCGGATAAACAAAATAGCAGACAATATCAACGCACACGCTGTACAGCAACATAGAAGACGCTGCTCCATACAGGTTAAGGTAGCTATTCTTTATTTTTCGAATAAAAAAAGTAGTTGTAAAAAATACTGCCAAATTAATTGCTGTAAACTGAGTAAGCTGGAAATCTGAGCATGAAAATGCATAAAACACCCATGCTACGGTACACGCATTCATCAGCACTGCATTTGTGTTGCATCTATACTGACTAAATAACATCAAAACTGAACTTATCATAAAAACGCCTCTATGTACCCTAATACAACGATACATTGTACATAGTACGTCGTAAGTAATCAAGCACAACGGCGCAACAATTTGCCGCCATTGGTTAAGTACGGTGAAATGAGACATGACAACCAGAGATTTAAATGTCTGGTATTCTAAAAAGCAATAAATTTTTTGACGCAAATCAGATATCTCATTTTTTTTCATTGCTTTTTCCTAAATCTCTTTAATCTTCCTTTAACTTCTCATTCTATACAAGAAGCATGATTTTAGTACTTTAGCAGTACTAAATTTTCAAGCAGTTTTGTCTTGGATTTAATTTAGAATTAGCATAAAAGACATGCTTTTTAAGGAAGTATCCGTAATAAAATTTTATGAAACGGTCGTGATTTATAATATTGCTCCGATTCCACGATTGATATCGCTGTAATCTTTTTTTATTTCAAATATTTTGAAGTTATTTGATTGTAGTATCGACGAAACACTGCTCATTTGGTCGTATCCGACTTCCAAAAATATGCAGCCATTAGGTTTTAGCCATCTTTTTGCAAGCTGCGCTATTGAAAAGTATGCATCGAGTCCACTTTCTCCGCCGTCCAATGCGAGTAACGGATCATAGCTCCTTACATTCTCATCCAACGAACTAATATCACAACTTCTGATATATGGTGGGTTACTGACAATAACGTCTATTTTTTCATCACAGAAGAAGTCCTTCCAGTCACATTCTATGAAGTTGGCATTCTCAATTCCAAATTTTTTTTGGTTATGTTTTGCCACATTGATAGCACTTGAACTGACATCTATTCCAGTTCCGTGCGCATTTTTATACTCCTGCAGCAGGCTCAGCAGAATACATCCGCTGCCGGTGCCAATATCCAGAAAATTTATCTCAGACTGCCTATCGAACCGTTCTAAAATCATTTCGATAAGTATTTCTGTTTCTGGTCGTGGATCCAATACATCCCCATTTATAAAAAAATCATGCTCCCAAAATGCTCGACAATTCAATATCTTAGATAATGGTTCACCATTGTGATAACGCTCTAGCATACTCTGTAGTAGATAATTTTCTTGAGAAGTTAAATGAATATCCTCGAAAACAGTTTCTTCGTAGGAAATATTTTTTATCTTTGCGATCATACGCCTTAGTTCTTTTTTTCCAGCCAACATGTTTATTCAGCAAAAATTTGCAATCTGTTCTTCCTGATCAAATTCGATAAGAGCGCTGATTATCTCATCCAATCCAACACCATCCATAATTTGCTGTAACTTATAAAGCGTAAGACCAATTCTGTGATCAGAAACTCTTCCCTGCGGATAATTATAGGTACGAATTCGTTCAGATCTATCTCCTGTGCCGACCTGCGAGCGACGATTACTTGCTCTTTCAGCGTGTAATTTTTGTCTTTCCATTTCATAGAGTCTGGAACGCAGTATTTTCATCGCCTTAAGACGATTCATATGTTGCGAACGTTCGTCCTGTTGCGCAACCACAATTCCTGTAGGAATATGGGTAATTCTGACGGCGCTTTCTGTTTTGTTGACGTGCTGACCACCGGCTCCGGATGCTCTCATTACATCGATTTTCAGATCTGTTTCCTCTATTTTAACATCAACTTCTTCTGCTTCTGGTAAAACAGCAACAGTTGCGGTTGAAGTGTGGACGCGTCCACTCGATTCTGTTACCGGAACGCGCTGAACACGGTGCACACCAGACTCGAATTTTAAGTAAGAAAAAACTCCCTTACCAAAGATGTTTGCAGATGCTTCTTTTATGCTGCCAATTCCAGAGTCGTGCAGGTATAAAATTTCAAATCGCCACCCGCGAAACTCAGAATATTTTTGGTACATGCGAAAAAGATCGGCAGCGAATAACCCAGCCTCATCTCCGCCGGTTCCAGCCCGAACCTCAATGATCGCGTTTTTCTCATCACTGACATCTTTTGGAATCAGCATGACTTTTATTTCTTTCTCCAACCTTGGAATCAATGCCTTCAAGTTTTCGATTTCTACAGTAACTAACTCTCTAAATTCAGAATCAGTTTCTGAATTGGAAATAATTTCTTCAAGTTCAATGAGCTCACCACTAGCTTTTTTATATCTGTTTATAGCATGCGCGAAATCCTCTAAATCAGAAAATTCTTTCGATAATTTTATAAAATTTTCAGAATTCCCTACACAATTAACCATCTGTATTTTAAGCAATTCATAGCGCTCTAATATTGCATCAATAGTAGTTTCAAGAGACATTATCTATCCTTCTAATTTTTTAATTTCCGTATCAAATATGTTGTTTAATCTATCCATAAATTCATCTTTGGACAAGCCAGGAGCAATTGGATCTAAAAATTTCACTGTAATAACACCGGGCTTTTTGATAAACCCGCGTCTAGGCCAAAAACATCCTGAATTATGAATAACCGGAATAACAGGACAATTGGCTTTTTTGTAGAAAAGCGCAATACCTCTTTTCAAAGGTACGAATTTTCCGTATGACATTCTAGTTCCTTCCGGAAAAATGACGACAGTATGACCATTTGCAATTGAGTCCTCGACTTTTCCGAGAACGCCTATCAAACTTCTTGTTCCGTTGCTGCGATCAATAGCGATTGTTCCAGTTTTCTTTGAGAGTGTTCCGAAAAGAGGAACATTTAGCAATTCCTGCTTTAATACAAAAATTGGATTTTTGAATTTATATATCAACATGAGAGTTTCCCATGTGGATTCGTGGCGGATAGCGTATATCGCTGGCTCATTGATGATATTGTGTTCATTTTCAATTACAAACCTTATTCCACCAATCTTTGCGGTGATGAATCCAAGAATCCGTGACAAACAACTCCAAAATTTAAAGACGTACTCGCTTCTATCTTTAGCAAATACAAGCGGATAACCTACAATAAGCGCGAACGCTATAGTAATGAAAAAAATAACGTTAAAAATTATTGATCTTATAAGCAGCATATATTTTTCATTTCTACTAACAGATTTTTGCAGTAAATATACACTATTTTGTAAAATTCTTTAAAACATTGCAAATAAAATCTCATATTGAAAATTGAATTAACTGAACATGGATATATTTTCAACTCGTTATTTATACGTCGCAATTCCATTATGCTTCGCATCATATGATAATCGGACGTAATTAATAAAATCTCAGATATACTATTTTGTCTCACCCATTCATCTATTTCTTTTGCATTTTCCTCAGTATTCTTTGCCTGCTTTCCCAGAATGATACGGACATTTTCGATTGGCTTTTGCGGAAGTATATCCTGTAGCGTAGTTTTTTCATAAACTCCTGATATGAAAATGTTTTTCGGCTTGTAAGATTCTATCAAACTAAATGCGTATGATATACGATCACGTCCTCCAGTAAGCACCACAATATTGTCAAATGTAGTGTCATAACTATTTCTGTATGAAATTACATATAGCACAAACAAGTTTCCGCTCCCAAACATAAGAACAATCATTACTGCAAGAAACTTACAGACGAATTTCATCAACTAACCCACTTGTCGTTTTTTAGGAAGAATAATACTGTTTTTTGGGATGTTATCATCACCAATATTGTTGCAATAACAGGAATAATGACAGACATAAAAACGTATTTCAGCGTAGCGGTTCCAATGGCAACCGGAGATACAAAATTTATTCCGCAGATGGTGATCAGGCTACACGCGATCGATATCAGCGAAGCTTTACATCCGATGGTGAGATAATATTGTTTAAATTGCTGCGCTATGTACGAATTATCTGCACCAATCAACTGTAAAATTTTCACAGTATTCAAATGCACCCCTAAAGTTTTTCTTGTTATGAAAATCATTGTGGCACAAACAGTTGCAAAAATCAAAATAGATAAAATAATTGCAAAACCAAACAAACCATTACTAATTTTCATAACTGGAGCGTACCAGCTAGAATGATCGTGTATCCGCACTCCCTGAGACACTTTCGAAAGTTTGTCAGTCATCAATAAAAGATCTATCTGCGCGTTCTTATCAGTTTCAACATCAAAAATCGTTGGAAATGGAAAATCATCTGGAATCGCTGTACCACTTAGCCATGGCTCAAGAATTTTTAGAATATCAGTTTCTTGAAGTTTTTTAACAGATTTTACACCAGATGTGGATTGAACGATCTTTAAAATTTCACTGTTTTGCTTTTCTGTGAGAGCAGCGTCTGCTCCATCAATGCTGGATTGAAGCTCAATTGTCATGCGGCCGTCCAAAGAATCTTTCCACTCTGAAGTTAAATTGCAGGTAAAAAAACCACTCATTACTGCAATGGTAACCGAGTACATTAAAAAACCAATGATAAACGGTATAAATTTGTTCGATTTATCACTATTAAAATCAAAGTCATAATTCTGACTGAAATTCATTTTTCTAAATCCCTCTTGCTATGACTCCGATCAGCTACGTAACCGTTTTCTATGTGAAGCTCGTTGTAATGAAATTTATCAACAAACTGACGATAATGCGTAGCAACAATAACACATGTACCCATTCTATGCATACCATAGAACAAGCTCATTAATTTATTTGCGATGTTTTCGTCAACATTTCCGGTTGGTTCGTCCGCGAGCAAAATATCAGGTCGCGCAATAACGGCGCGAGCGATGGCAACTCTTTGTTTTTGGCCTCCGGAGAGAGTGTTTGGTAGCATATTGAAGCAATTTCCTAAACCAACCCAATCAAGAATCTCTTTCGCTTGATGTTCACGGCGCGCTTCAATTTCTCCAACAACTTTGAGCGGCAATGCAACATTTTCCAAAACAGTTAGGTGATCAAGAAGATTAAAATCTTGAAATACAACACCAATTCTCCTCCTTAATTCACATTGATCCTTTAGGGAAATATTTGATACATCTTGTCCAAAAATTTTTAATTTTCCAGATGAATGCTTCATACCCATATATAGCAATCGCAGAAAAGATGTTTTTCCCGCACCGCTAGCACCTGTTAGAAAATAAAAAGATTTTTTGTATAAAGATAGCGACACATTCTTCAAAACAGCAACCCCATTTTCATAGTGAAGCATAACATCATCTAATGAAACAATCGACTCTTCTTTAGTCATACAAAGCATTCCAAAACAACTGACTTGTGATATTATACCCCATTTGTTTGATATATGTCAGCAACAAAATCTGTTTAACTGCCACTACGTCAGGGCCATTTAATTCTTGCATAAAAAGAGTTATAAAGGAGTGAAGTTTTTAATTACAGGAGAGGAAAATGATGCTGAAAGAGGCCTTTGCGAGCATAAAGGACCCGCGGAGTCCGTC
>JAISZX010000006.1 GCA_031284365.1 Holosporaceae bacterium | reverse complement strand
CATTTTGACAATACTGATATTGCAAAAATTCTCGAGGAAGACAAAGCCAGCAGACTTGATATAAAAGCTACAGCTGGCGACGACACGATATTAGACATTGAAATTCAAGTAAAAAATACTGGTGAGATTCCACAGCGGGCGTTTCATTATCTTGCAAATATGATGCCACATGTCGTTAAGACAAACGAATCTTACAAAGGACCGCACGTTATTGGCATCTGGATTCTGGGAGAGAATGTTACGGATAGGCAAAACGCCATCAGCGAAGCCTACATGACTTTTCAACCACATGATCCTGATCCTTACCAAATCATGACCGACAGTGCCCGCATATTTTTCATAGAATTGGAGAAATTTGATCCGAGAAACGCTGATAAACGCGAATTGCTCAACGGATGGTTGTCATTCCTTCAAAATCCGTATTTTATGGACGCGTCGTTTCTTGACGTAAGTGAAATCAAAGGAGCTATGGAAACACTGAAATACATCAGCGCAGATCCGGAAATACGAGCCTTATACGATCTCAGACAAAAGACGATTAATGATCACAACAGTGAAATCACTGTTGCAAGGGAAGTAGGTAAAGCCGAGGGTAGAGAAGAGGGCATCGCAGAAGGCGAGCTTAAAGGAAAAAGAGAGACTGCACGTAACCTGCTATCGATGGGGCTTAGTGTAGAGCAAATTGCTAAAGCGACCGACCTCAGCATTGACGAAATCAAAGCAATTAACTAACATGAATGAAAGCACATCTAGCTCATTGTGAATCAATTTCCTTAATTATTTTATCTGTAAGGTATAGCGCATTGATTATCTTTATATCATCATAATCTAACTGACGACCGCGGAGATCTTTCAGCTATTTTTGTGCTGATTGATAGCCTCCGATGTAAAAAATCCAAGCGATATCTGGTACGTTGTTGAAATATTGCGAATTTTGCATGGAGAAAGAGAGTTAACTGCTTCGGTAAGAGATACTGCAGCCTTGCCTTTCCGCAAAAACGAGCAATTTTTATGATGATAACGTTTTCCTGTTTTTGTTACATAAACAATTGAATCTCGATTGGTATTGTCGGCAAAAACATACGTTTTGTCAAAAAAACACAGCAAATATGGCCATGAACAAACAGATAAGTAAATTTTTTGATATCAAACGACAATCCATTGGCGCCACTATCTGTACCTTCATATGTTATTTATTGGAACATAAAAAAGTAATTTTTTTGTTAAGTTTGTAAATTGTTTTATGTAAAACCCATTTACCTCATGCTACAATCCTTTCGATTTTATCACCGAAGGGAACAAGCAAATGAGAGCAAATTATACTCCAATCTCGGACTTTTGTAGTCCACTTTTTTTAGATAGGGCCGTTTCATAAAATATTGAGAGTATTTATTTAGAAGTAGGCATTTACGCTGAATAAAAGCATTTCTTAGGGGAATTATTTTTCTACAGAAAAAGACGCTGGAGATAATCATAAATTTTCTCAAAAAAAGCTTGACATAACACATTTAATGTGCATCAATTAGTCTGATAATTGCATTGGGGATGTTGGCTATTTTAAAATTCGAGAGTCCGTATCGCTCGATCGGATGCAAGTTAGGGCTGTATGGAAGCAAAAATTGGCCGACGCGTCTGATACGAAGTTTTATTCTGTGAGCCTGATGGTGAGTTAGAGGCATCTAACCGGCGTTCTAAGGCGGTTGAAATATAAGCAAAACAGCATCTTCTATCGGAACGCAGCAGATTTTGGTCTGCCTACCTGGTTTTGCTCAGTACTTTTTCACTCTGTGGCGCAAGTGTTCACATTCAAAATTCGACTTGCCGGCGATTCCCTATGCTGCGAAGTTTATTGCAGCTTAGCGTTGATTATTTATAGTGTTTCGATTTTTTCCGGTGTTTCGTTGTTTACGTAAATCCCTGGAGCGTCTCGAATGAAATCGGCAATTTTGAGTGGACTGATCATTTTTCCTGCTATTGGCTCTATCCATTTGAACCAATCATTCCACCAGGAGCCAGCAATTTCTACAGCAGTATCGATCCATTTCTGCGCTGTCTCCATATTTTCTGTATTTGTCCAGTAGCTATACTTATTTTTAAAAGGGGGATTTACAATTCCGGCAACATGTCCTGATCCACCAAGTACAAACCTTGTGTTACTGCCAAATAACTTCATACTGTTAAAAGTTGCCTGCCATGGCACTAGGTGATCCTTCTTCGTGGAAATCATGTAAGTAGGTATTTTTATTAATCTAAGATCTATTGGGACTCCAAACACTTTTAGTGTGCCGGTTTTTAGAAGATTGTCACGGTATAAATCCTGCGCAAGAAATTTCTGCATAGCGCTTGTCAAATTTACCGGATCTGAGTTCCAAAACAAAATTTCGTGCGGTTCCGGTTTTTTGCCGAGCATATAGCTGTTTATAAAGTACCTCCAGATCATGTCCTTCGCTTTTAAAGCGCTAAATGTATTGTACAACACGCTTCCGTCTAGGATTCCCTTTTCTCCCATCTGCGCATTTATAGCTTCAAGATAATTTTCAGCCATGAATATTGACATATCACCGGCATGCTCGAAATCCAACAGCGTTGTCAGTAGAGTTGCTGATGCAATCTTGATCGGGGATCGTTTTTTACAAAGCGGATGAGCAAGATACGCGAGAAAGCTTGAAATTAGAGTTCCTCCGACGCAATACCCTATCGTATGAAGCGATTTTGCTTTAGTAACTTTGCAGATTTTGTCAAGAGAAGCAATTAACCCTTCTTTTATATAATCCTCAAAATTCTTGTTTTTGTATCTTTTATCTGGATTAACCCACGAGATCATGAAAACTGTAAACCCCTTATCTACAATCCACTTTACCAACGATGACTCCCGATTGAGATCCAAAATATAAAATTTATTAATCCACGGTGGAACAAAAAGTATGGGTATTTCAAATACTTGAGGCGTAGAGGGCGAGTATTGTATCAATTCAATGAGATCATTCTGAAAAATTACCTTTCCCGGTGTTGTTGCCAAATCTATACCTATTTTAAATTTATTGCGATCGTTGGTTGTTATGGCCCCATTTTTCAAATCATTCATCAGCAATTCAAAACCTTTTTTGAAATTCTCTCCGTTGGTATTCAATGTTTCTTTCAAAACAGTTGGATTAAGAAATGGAAAATTATCAGGAGACATTAACTCTATGTACTGCTTTATGAAAAAACGAGTGCTATTCATGATGAATGGATCAATATTGTCAAAACTGTCAATTGTGTCAATCATCCACTGAGATACGGTTTCATGAAATTTTCTACTAAAAAGCATTGCTGGATTGTTTTCGAACGCGTCCTTCTCAAATTTCTGATTTTTCTGATTGTATTTCAGATCAATGCAGTCATTTTTTTTGCTATATAACTCTTTCATAAACGATGTCTGTAATTCTATCAACCGATTAATAAAGTCTTGCTGTGAAGCCTCTATCTTTTTTGGCTGAGACGCCATTTTTTCTCCAAATTTGAGATAAGAAAGCATGGCAATTTGAGGATTCAACACAGAAAACTGAAATAAATCCAGGCTTTTTAATCCAAAAAAAGAAAGTTGCTCGTCAAAAATATTTTTCATTTCAACACACCTAGGCTAATTAACAACAATAGTACTAGAAAAAACATTAAAAATATATGTTAATTCGTATTTTTTTAAAATTCTCACATTAGCGACTGGAGTCCAGGTAAAATTTATGATTCTCCACATCTGACAATATTTGAAGAAAAACGGGATTTTGGAGATGTAAGTGATAAAAAAATACGAAAAATCGAAGATAAATTAAACCGACATTCAAGAAAAGTATTAGAACGCCGTTTGAGGTTTTCTTCGGATGTGACGTTACTCAAAGACGTACCTCCTGGTGCACCCCGTTCCTGAAGGAGCGTTATGGCTACGATAATCCATCGTTGTATAAACCTCACGTACATCAAGTACGCTGCGGTTCTGCGCTCCGTAGGCTCCTAAAAATTCCTCTGAATTACTCGGTTTCGAAAGAGGTCTTTTGTTTAATGCTTCAATCAGATTCCGACTAATATCAGTTTGTCTACGATTCAACTCAGCCCTCGCGGTATCAATTATGTACCTATCCATTTTCCTGTGTTTTTATCATGGTGAGTTTTTAGGCGACTACGTCTTCGTGGATTCGACTAAAAAGTTTGTAAAGAAATGTAATGTTGTCGGAGTCCAGCTCTATTGAGCTGGATATTTTGTCTGCTATTTGAATAAGCTGATCGTTGCTGGCGAAATCGCTGAATCTAAGTGATTGAAAACCGCTCTGCTCCTTTCCGAGAATATCACCTGCTCCGCGCAGTTTCAGATCTTCTTCGCTTATCAGGAAGCCGTCTGTGGTGCTTTTCATTAGCTGCAGTCTCTGTTTCCCAACTGTTGATACTGGGTTATGGTAAAGTAAAATGCAATATGATTGGTCAGAGCCGCGTCCAACTCGTCCGCGCAATTGATGCAGCTGCGCGAGTCCAAATCTTTCAGCGTGCTCAATCACTATTACATTGGCGCTTGGAATATCAACTCCAACTTCAATAACGGTCGTAGAGACAAGTATTCTAAATTCGCCATTTTTAAACCTGGACATTATTTCATCTTTTTCTTTCGGTTTCATTTTTCCGTGTAGAATAGCAACGTCTTTTGTTGAAAATTGCTTACTCAAATAGTCGCAACGTGTGTTAATATCTGTCAAATTTTCAGATTCTTCGATGACTGGACAAACCCAATAAACCTGTGAATCTACTTTTTTTAATCTTTCAATCAAATCTTCTATCTTGGACACTCCAATGACAACTGTCTCGATCGGTTTTCGTCCTTGTGGCTTGGTTTTTATAGAAGAAACATCAAGATCGCCGTAGCAACCGAGCAACAAAGTGCGCGGAATCGGCGTTGCAGACATTGCCAGAATATTTTGACAATGGCTTTTCTTGATCAGAGCCAATCTTTGCATAACCCCAAAGCGATGTTGTTCATCAATTACCGCTAGTCCAAGATTTTTAAACTCGATATTGTCCTCCAAAATCGCGTGAGTACCAATTAAAATTTGCGTTTCTCCGCTTTTTAAAAGATCGATTTGCTTTGCCCTGGAGCTTCGATTACTTGCCAGCATAATGTCGATTTTAATTTTTGGTAACATTTTTTTTATATTGGTGAAATGCTGCAAAGCTAATATCTCTGTCGGAACGAGCATCGCCGCCTGAGCGCCGTTTTCCAGAACAACAAGCATGCTTATGAAAGCAATTATGGTTTTGCCAGATCCCACATCACCCTGAATCAGACGATTCATTGGAATTTCAGATGAAAGATCTCTTTTTATATCATCCAGACAGGATAATTGATCTTCCGTCAGCTGAAATGGCAGCTGTAAACTTTGGATTATTGTGTTCTTCGATGTAAAAGATTGTGTATTTTGCTGCGATATCGACGCACGAATTTGTCTGAGGCGGATTTGATTAATCAGCAGTTCGTCAATTGCGATTCTTTCGCGCGCCTTGCTTGATATTAAAACATCAGCCGGAATTTTTGGATTGTGCACGGTTCTGATCGCATTAGAAAAAGTCATCAACTCGTATTCCTTTAATAATTTTTCAGGAATCAAGTCGTTTATATCCGGCATAACTTGAAGCAAACTTTTGATGACATATATCATTGTGCGATTCGTTAATTTTGATACAAGTGGATAAATAGGTTCAATCCCAATGTAATATTTCTGCATATTTGGCGCAGCAATTACATCCGGATGCGTGATTTGTATACCATCAGCTGTTTTTTTTGCAGTACCACTAACCGTAAAAACTCCTTCAAATGGTAACGTTTTTCGAATCAGTACAGCATTATAATTAAAATACACAATTGTCACAAAATCTCCATTTGGAGTTTGTCCAATGATTTTATACGGATATTTTGGAGAACGCGGCGCCATGTGATCGACGATTTTCAGCGTCACAGTTAATTTATCTTTTTCAGAAAAATCGTTGATGTTTCCGGATCTATTCTGCACAGATGATGGAAAATGGAATAGCAGATCGATTACGCGATCTCCAGAGCAGCATTTTTTTATTAATTTACCAGTAAAACTGGAAATTTTTACAAAATTTTCAAACGGTTGCAATAAAAAATGGGTCATGTTTTCTTGGCCTTCGAAATTAAAATAACTCCTAATGCCAGCATTGCAAGGCTCATAAATTGATTAAGGTTTAGCGAAAAGATACGAAGCAACTCGCCACTAAATTCTGAATCTGGCTCCCGGAAAAATTCTGCACAAAATCTCGCGATTCCGTATCCGCAGCAGAATATTGCTGACAATCTGCCGCTGTATCTGTGATATTTTTTTCTAAACGCTGCAAGCATCACGATGAACAGCAGAACACCTTCTAGAAAAGCTTCATACAACTGGCTTGGATGTCGAGGAATACCATCGTTAAAAATCACGCTCCATGGGACGTTCGATTCTTTTCCCAATAATTCTGCATTTACGAAATTAGCAATCCGTCCGAAAAACAATCCAATTGGAACGCTGACCGACCAAAGATCGATAAAGTTAAGAAATTTTACGCTGCGCTTTCGACAAAACAAGTAGGTTGCAATTACTACGCCAATAAATCCGCCGTAGAATGACATGCCACCTCTCCAAACTTTAAAAATTTCCAATGGAAATTTCATATAGTAATCAAAATCGTAAAATAATATATGTCCCAATCGTCCGCCAATTACTATGCCACCAACTGCGACTCCGACGAAATCGTCCAACAAAGCCGGATCTATCTCATACTTCAACTGCTTAGAAAAAAAAACCGAAAGCTTCAAGGCGATAATTATTCCAAAAATATACGCTAATGAATACCAATGTATCGGTAGCCCAAAAACAGAAAAAGCCACGTTAGAGAAATTACATATCAGAGCAACCTCACATAATCTTTTATATGATATTCTAGCCTATGAACGCCATAATGCAATACAAATCGCCTATTTCACTTATTAGCGCGGCACATCTTCCACCAGTTACCATATTATAAAAAATATGTTAAAAAAGTGTTATTTTTTGAGAGGAATGAGAAATAATTTCGAAAATTAACAAAAATTTTACCGTTTTAGTATAATGTGATAATTAGTGGAGAGTGTGCCGCGCAGACTACGTCGGCATTAAGTTAAGTGCTTTTTCCTAGAGAAGTAATCAATCATTAATTTTTTGCTTTAACAAGTGAATGGCGATATATAACATGCCTCTAGGAAAAAGCTCTGGTCAGCTTACCAGATTAGATCTGTTGCAAAAGCCACTCAGAGCCACTTGGGCTCAGGTGCAAAAGATCTATTATATCAAAAAAAAGCTTGACAGAATACATTTATTGTGCTATAATCAACACAATAATTACATTAAGGGATGTGGATTATTTTGAGATTCGAGAGTCCGTCAATGACCACTCGGCGCGAAAGCTTAATAGTATAAAAATACCGGTGCAGATTGACTTTTGGATGATCTATCCGTGACCACTCGGTGCGAGAGCTTAATTTCCGGTGCAGATGGATTTTTATTTGGAACACGTAGCGCGCGCGTTTTTAATGATTAATTTTATGTGTAACAATTAATTTGATAATTATATTGTTAATGTTGATTATTTTGTAATTCAATAGTTTATCAGTGACCACTCGGTGCGAAAGCTTAATTTCCGGTGCAGATGGATTCTTGTTGAACGAATGACGCGCGCGTCTTTAGTACTTAGTTTTAGTGTAACAGTAAAAAGTAGATAGATTTTTATTTAACATGTGACGCGCGCGTTTTTGGTATTTAGCTTTAGTGCAGTAAGAAAAATGAGAAATATATGAAGTTAAAGTGAGAAAATAGATTATTAAAACAAATATACACATTTGTCACCTCAGTCAAAAGCAATTTGCTTATTATTGAAGCATTTTTAAACAACTCGTACACATTGCCTCTGCAATTGCATCAAAAATGTATTGCATTGATAAAAAATCATGCTGAATTCATCAGCAAAAACAACAGAGTCACTGCAAACACTTGCGTTTTGTATTTTGCAAGTATTTGTTTCAGCAACACACGTTTTTCAAGAGCGCAACAGCTAGAACTTCATCAGCAGTTTCCACTTTTACAATCTCCAAACATTCCAAAATGGACTCTGGAATTTCCTGAAGATCCGATTCATTTTCCTTTGGAATGACAACAATTTTAATACCTTCACGGTGCGCAGCTAGCAGCTTTTCTTTCAGCCCTCCTATCGGAAGTACACGGCCACGCAGGGTTATTTCTCCTGTCATTGCCACTTCTTTTTTAACAGGAATCGCTGTCAGACATGAAACTATTCCCGTAACCATTGCTATGCCAGCCGAAGGACCATCTTTTGGAGTTGCGCCTTCCGGTACGTGAATGTGAAAATCGCTGTTTTCAAAGACTTTTGGATCGATGCCAAATGATACTGCACGCGATCTAACGAAACTCATTGCAGTCTGAATCGATTCCTGCATCACATCACCAAGTTTTCCCGTAAGAGTCGTCTTGCCCTTTCCGGGAACATTAACTACTTCTATTGATAGTATCTCACCACCGACCTCTGTCCATGCCAACCCTGTAACGACTCCAATGAGATTTTTATCTTCAGCTCCCAACCTCTTATATTTCTCAATTCCGGCATATTTTTCGAGATTATCAGCAGTGATATTTACACAAACTTTCTGAGAATCCTCGGATAACTCCTTTACGGACTTTCGAGCAAGCTTGGCAATTTCTCTCTCTAACTTTCTTACGCCAGCCTCTCGCGTATAGTCTCTGATCAGCATTACAAGCGCTTCGTCTGTTATGGAAAATTCTTTTACGCAAAGACCATTTTCTTCCATTTGTTTTGGAATAAGATGCTTTCTGGCTATTTCTTTTTTTTCCTGCTCAGTGTATCCGGATAATCTTATGATTTCCAACCGATCAAGCAGCGCCACAGGCATTTTGCATGTGTTTGCGGTTGTTATGAACATAACATCCGACAGATCGTAGTCAATCTCTAGGTAGTGATCGCTAAACGAAGAATTTTGCTCTGGATCCAAAACTTCCAGCAGCGCACTTGCTGGATCTCCCTTCCAATCCGCTCCTATTTTGTCGATTTCATCCAGCAGAAACAGTGGATTTGATGATTTTGCCTTCTTCATGCTGGAAATAATTTTTCCCGGCATTGATCCTATGTAGGTACGACGATGTCCTCTAATTTCAGATTCATCTCGTACACCACCGAGCGAAAATTTCACATAATTTCGACCTGTGGCCTTTGCGATCGATTTCGCAAGCGACGTTTTCCCAACTCCTGGAGGTCCAACGAAACACAAAACAGATCCCTTAATTTTTCCGACACGATTTTGAACAGCAAGAAATTCAAGAATACGCTCCTTTACATTTTCCAGACCGTAGTGATCACTATCAAGTGTATCCTTCGCATCTTTTATGTCTTTTTTTACCTTAGACTTGTTTTTCCAGGGAATACCGATCAACCAATCAAGATAATTGCGCACAACTGTTGCCTCAGGCGACATTGGAGACATATTCCGCAGCTTTTTTAGCTCTGAATCAAACTTTTCCCGAGCTTCCTGGGAAAATTTTAGCTTTGTTGCTTTATCCTCAAGCTCCTTTACATCGTCAATGATGGAGTTCTCGCCGTCTCCGAGCTCACGCTGAATAGCCTTGATTTGCTCGTTGAGATAGTACTCCTTCTGGCTCCGCTCCATCTGTTTTCTAACCCGATTTCGGATTTTGCGCTCGACGTGTATCACATCGATTTCAGATTCCATTATAGATATGAGTTTTTCAAATCTCGTTGCAGTGTTGACCTCGCTAAGCAAATCCTGCTTATCTTCAATGCGCAAAATCATGTGAGCCGCAATAACATCTATCAAATCATCAACATCTTCCATGCTTTTGATGGCAGCAACTGTGTCCACCGAGATTCTGCGATTTAGTTTTACGTAATTCTCAAATTGATCAAGGACTGTGCGCCGGTAAGCTTCAAGCTCTCGCTCTTTTTTAATAGTTACAGGAACTATTGGCTCATATTCGACTAAACAATAATCCTTATCGTACAAACACTTAGTTATGCTAACCCTTCTAGTTCCCTCAACCAGTATTTTCATTGTTCCATCTGGTAGCTTCAGCATTTGCAGAACGTCTCCTAGCACACCAACGTTGTATAAATCATCGAAATATGGATCGTCATTATTCGCGTTTTTCTGGGTCAAAAGAACGACCTTATTGCTCTTATTTTTTACGGCGATCTCCAGAGCCTTTATTGACCTAGAGCGCCCAACAAACAATGGAACGACAACATGAGGAAAAATGACAATATCTCTTACAGATAGTACAGGACAATCCAACACAAACTCCTACGCAACACCACTTTTAGTCTTGTTATACTTTAATATAGGTTCGCTCAATCCTTCAACAACTTCTTTCGTAATTATTACTTCTTCAACATTTTTACAAGACGGTAATTCATACATAGGATCAAGAAGAATTGATTCCATTATGGATCTCAAGCCACGAGCTCCAGTCTTTCTTTCGAAAGCGAGCTTCGCCACTGCAGGTATTGCATCCTCTTCGAAAATCAGCTCGACGCCTTCCATACTGAATAATCTCTGATACTGTTTCACAAGTGCGTTCTTTGGCTCCGTCAGAATCGATATCAATGCAGCCTCATCTAGGTCATTTAGCGTAGCGATCACAGGAACTCGTCCAACGAATTCTGGAATCAACCCATATTTTAAAAGATCTTCAGGTTCAACTTTCAAGAAAAGCTCACCTACTGCTTTGTTTTCCTTATTTTTTACCTCTGCTCCGAACCCAATAGATGATTTATCTCCGCGCGATGAAATGATCTTATCCAATCCAGCAAAAGCTCCTCCACAGATAAACAATATATTTGTGGTATCAACATGCAAGAACTCCTGCTGTGGATGCTTTCTACCGCCCTGAGGAGGTACAGAAGATACTGTTCCTTCCATTATCTTGAGCAAAGCCTGCTGAACTCCTTCACCTGATACATCCCTCGTTATGGAAGGATTATCTGATTTTTTGGAAATTTTATCGATTTCATCAATATAAATTATTCCCATTTGAGCTTTTTCGACATTGTAATCAGCTGCCTGAAGCAGTTTCGCAATGATATTCTCAACGTCTTCGCCGACATACCCAGCTTCGGTCAGAGTAGTTGCGTCAGCCATTGTAAATGGCACATCAATAATTCGAGCAAGAGTCTGAGCTAATAATGTTTTTCCGGTTCCAGTTGGACCAATTAGCAGAATATTCGATTTTGATAATTCAACATCAGAGCTTTTGGATGAATGAGCCAATCTCTTGTAGTGATTGTAAATTGCAACAGCCAAAACTTTTTTTGCCTTATCCTGATCTATTATGTAGTCATTCAAAATTTTGCAAATCTCCTGCGGCGACGGAAGACTGTTCTTATTCTTTGTAACCGTAACTAGCGGTGCTTCTGAAATTATTCCAGCGCAAAGCTCAATACACTCATTGCATATGTAGACTGTGGGGCCAACTATAAGCTTTTTCACTTCATGCTGAGTCTTTCCACAAAATGAGCAGCGCAAGACCTCTTCGCCATCTGCCGTTCTTCCCATCTATACCTCCAAAAATCAGCTAACAATAAGTACAATCGCACAAATGTTACAAAAAATACTTAACACCAAAAAAATTACGTGAACTGTATATCATAATTTTGTTGATAACCAAATCTGTCAAATGCTAATATTTTCTATAGTATAGCATTAAGGAGACATTTTATGGAGCTAAAAGGTAGTAAAACAGAAAAAAATCTGAAAGACGCTTTCGCTGGCGAATCTATGGCAAGAAATAAATATTCCTACTTTTCTTCCCAAGCCAAGAAAGAAGGATTTATTCAGATTGGCAGAATTTTTGAAGAGATTGCTAATAACGAAAAGGAGCATGCAAAAATTTGGTTTAAATTGCTGAATGGAAAAACTGTTGCAAGTACAGCTGAGAATCTAAAATCTGCAGCAGATGGAGAAAATTACGAATGGAGTAATATGTACGTGAAATTTGCAAAAGAAGCTGAGGAAGAAGGGTTCGGCGATATAGCTTTTCTTTTCAAAGCAGTTGCAGACATAGAAAAAGAGCATGAATCAAGGTACAGAGGACTCCTAAAAGATGTTTTAGGAGATACTGTCTTTAAAAGGGAAGAAAAAGTGATTTGGACGTGCAGTAATTGTGGATACTCTCACGATGGGAAGAATGCTCCTGAATTTTGCCCGGTATGCCAGCATAAAAAATCGTTTTTTGAAATAAAGGCTTCCTGAAGCCTACCCCCAGGGCTTTTTCCAGATGAGAATAAGGACAAAACTGCTTGAAAATTTAGTGTTACTACCGTACTAAAATCCTGTTTCTCATTTATAATGAGTGCCTATGCACGTTTCTAGGAAAAAACACTTGGGGTTTGCCGGAAGGCTGTATATTTTTTGTTGCATCAATTTCATAAAAAATACCTTTTTTAACTAAAAATTAATTGTACTTGTAATACACTTCCCATGTAATGGAAAGCGCTAAGGAGCAAAA
>JAISZX010000005.1 GCA_031284365.1 Holosporaceae bacterium | reverse complement strand
TGAGCTTTGTTTACAGTTTTATACGTCCTTTTCCTCATCATTCCGCAAAAAAAGTTGTAAAGAGGTTGTAAAAAATCGTGGTTGTAAAGAATTTTCGAGGAGTCTGAATTGCCATTTTTCGCTGAAATTTGAGATGGTGGGCGTCGCAGGATTCGAACCTGCGACCCGCTGATTAAGAGTCAGCTGCTCTACCAACTGAGCTAGACGCCCGCTTGCTTCAACCATGAATCCCTTGTAGCATACTAATGATTAAATGTCGATAGTTTTTAGGGGTATCTTCATGGCATATGCATGAAAAAATAATGAGCATAGTAGACTGAAATTCAGTATAAATAGAAGAAGTAAAGACATTTTGTAAATAAGCATGCAAGATTTTTTTTGTATTTTTTTGAAATCTTTTGTGTGTAAGTTCTGCGTGTTCACGTCATTTGTCTTTTTCAACATGGGAATATTTTGTAATATACGCAATCCAGTATGTTTCAATTATTAAGTTAAAAGCCATGGGTCTATAATAAAATTACGTACAGAGACTAGAAAATATCGCGTCTCTTTAATATCATTGAGCACTGTTTATGTAGGGAATGAAAAAAATGCTATCATCCGATATTCGAGCCAGATTTTTGAAATTTTTTGAAAATAACGGACACAAAATTGTTGATTCCAGCTCCGTGGTTCCGCAGAATGATCCGAGTTTGTTGTTCACAAATGCTGGTATGGTCCAATTCAAAAATGTTTTTACAGGATTAGAGTCGCGTGAGTACAAAAGAGCCACAACTTCGCAAAAGTGTATTAGAGCTGGAGGAAAGCACAACGATTTGGATCAGGTCGGATTTACAGCTCGGCATCACACATTTTTCGAAATGCTTGGGAATTTTTCATTCGGAGATTATTTTAAAGAAGAAGCAATTTATTTTGCATGGACTTTTCTAACAAAAGAGCTCGGACTACCAAAAGAAAAAATGTTGACGACTGTTTATCACACTGATGAAGAAGCAAAAGTTATTTGGAAAAAAGTTGCTGGTGATATCAGAGTAATTCCCATACCAACTTCCGATAATTTTTGGTCAATGGGAGATGTTGGTCCATGCGGTCCGTGCTCCGAGATTTTTTACGATCATGGTGACGGGGTTTTTGGCGGAATACCTGGCTCCGCTGACCAGAACGGCGATCGTTATATGGAAATCTGGAACATTGTTTTTATGCAGTTCGAGCAGATAAAAGGTGGAGAAAAAATTCCACTGAAAAAAAAGTCTATCGATACTGGAATGGGATTGGAGAGAATCGCTGGAATTATGCAGGGAGTAAATGATAATTATCTGATTGATTTGTTTAGAAATATCATAGAGGAGGTGAAAGCGATTTCAGGAACAGATTTTGAAAACTCGTATCCATCGTATAAAGTTATTGCAGATCACATTCGTTCTGTATCATTTTTGATCGCCGACGGAGTGCTACCGAGCAACGAAGGGCGGGGTTATGTTCTGCGACGCATTCTTCGTCGCGCGATGCGACATGGCAATTTGATAAATATAAGGGAATCGTTTTTATTTCGATTATCAAATCTTTTGGTCGACGCTATGAAGGACGCGTATCCGGAATTAGAGAAAGCACGTGCAGTGATTTCATCAACCGTCAATATGGAGGAAGAAAAATTTCTTAGCACGTTGGACCGTGGTCTAAAAATTTTGCAAAACGACGTAAAGGAGATTCCATCTGGAAGTGTTCTTAGCGGAGATAAGGCGTTTAAGCTTTATGATACCTATGGTTTTCCATTGGATCTCACGCAGGATATTTTGAAAGTGGAAAATATAAGCGTCGATACCGATGGATTCGAAAAAGCTTTGCAGGAACAGAAAAATCGCGCGAAGTGGGTTGGATCTGGAGAAACAAAAGAAGCTCCAATTTGGCATAAACTTAAAGAAAGAATTAAATTGGTGGAATTTGTTGGTTATGAAAAAGAGAAGTGCGTCAGTGAGATAGCTGCCATCGTACAAAATGAAAATAGCATTGAATCCATATCGTCAGGAAAAGCTGCTATAATCACCAGAATAACTCCATTTTACGCTGAATGCGGAGGACAATGTGGAGATATTGGTTTCATAAAAAGTAATTGTGGGATTTTTCGTGTAGACGATACAAAGAAATTCTGCGACACAATTGTTGTGCACGAGGGCGAAGTATTATCCGGGCATTTTGATAACTGCAGTGAAGTTGAATTGGAAATAGATTCAAACAGGCGTCGCAAAATAAAGGCGAATCATACTGCAGCACACTTGTTGCAAGCTGCTCTGCGTTTGGTTCTCGGAGAGCATGTTGCGCAGCGTGGATCTTCTCTCAACGAAGAAAGATTACGTTTTGATTTTTCACATACTACCGCTGTCTCAGATAATGAGATCGTAAAAATTGAAAACCTTGTTAATGGTTGGATATTGCAAAACACATCGGTTGCGTATAATACGATGTCGAAGAATGACGCTATCGCTGCTGGAGCAACCGCATTGTTTGGAGAAAAATATGGAGATTCGGTTAGAACCGTGTCAGTAACGGATGAAAGTGGCAACGTCATATCTTTCGAATTGTGTGGCGGAACTCACGTTGTGGCAACAGGTTGCGTCGGGTTGTTTAAAATTTTATCAGAAACAAGCATCGGATCAGGAGTGAGAAGAATTGAGGTAATAACCGGAGAAAAAGTTCTTGAGTACGCAAGACGAAATGAAAATATCATATATTTGGCAACTGAAAAACTGAAATGCACAGATAGCGAATTACTGAACAAGATAGATGATATAATTTTGGAAATTAAACAAAAGAATCAGGAAATTTCTTTCAACAAGCAAAAAAATGCGCTGGATAAAATTAAAGAATCATCAAGGGGTGGAATAAAAATATATTCTCTTGAAGTTTCCGATTACGGTATAGATGACATGCGATCGCTAAATGAAGCAATAAAATCGAAATTACCATCCGGAGTGATAATCATAGCCAACTGCAATGAAAATAAGGTTTCTATGCTTGTTAGTCTGAGTTCAGACCTGCAGAAAAAATATAATGCAGGACAGCTTTTGAGAGCAGGGCTTGTTCTACTCAATGGAAAAGGCGGAGGTAACGCAGCTTTTGCTCAGGGCGGCGGAGTTGGAAAGGAAAAAATTGCAGCAGCAATTGATGCCGTAATAGATTCTATTTAGGTTGATTATGGAGCACATTGTAATATCAGACGAAGATAGTCTTCGCGCAGACAAAATAGTGAAAAAACTTTTTGCAGGAGTTAGCTATGTATTCCTACAAAAACTTTTTCGTCTACACAAAATTAAAGTGAACGGAAAAAAAGTCTACGCATCGGATCGATTGCACACCAACGATGTGATAACAATATTCGCGGATCTGACAGAGGCACACAAAAGCACTCCTGTATTCAATCAGAAGTTGTTTAATGAATTGAAATCAATGATTATTTATGAAAACGAAAATTTCTTTGCCATAAATAAGCCGACGAAACTTGCTGTACAACTTGGAACGAAAGTTTCCACCTGTGTCGAGACTTTTATAAAGTCATATCCTGGTTGTGAGTGTCATTTGGTGCATCGTTTGGATCAAGACACTTCCGGAGTTTTGCTGATTGCAAAGAATCAAAAATTTGCACGTAAATTAACTGAGATGTTTCGCGAAAATAAAATACAAAAAACCTATCTTGCGGTGGTTGACGGAAAAATTTCGCAGTCGGGAATTATAGATAATTTTTTGATGAAATCATTTATTGGAAATCAAGAAAGGATGATAGTGTCGGAAACAGGTCAACGTGCCGTTACAGCATATCGGCCGCTAAAAGTTATAGAAGATTATACGCTGCTTGAGCTTAAACCATCAACTGGGCGTAAGCATCAGCTGCGTGTGCATTGTGCCGACGTTCTGCATGCTCCGATTCTTGGAGATAGAAAGTATGGTTCTAATCCGCGACATAAGGATCTATTTTTGCATGCGCATAAAGTCGTTATCGACGATTGGGAGATTGATATCGCAGCTGACATTCCCCCGTATTTTTTTAAGTAATTATTTTTTATAATGAATTTAGCTTTATATCATCCGCAAATTCCACAAAATACCGGGACGCTTCTGCGGTTAGCTTCATGTATTGGAATCCAATTAGATTTAATTCGCCCATTTGGATTTATCTTTTCTGATAAAAAATTGAAACGCGCCGGAATGGACTATATTCAATTTGCTGATTATAAAATTCACGATTCTTTTGAAAAATTTTGTGAAGAATATTCTGAGCGAAGGCTTGTTGCACTTGACATTGGAATAGACTCTGTCAGTCATCATGATTTTATGTATCAATCCAATGACATTTTGATTGTTGGATCTGAGCATTATGGTTTCCTAGGTGAAGATCTTGAAAAAATTCGATGCCGCGTCAGTATTCCAATGCTTTCACAAAGGCGATCCATGAATATGGCAATTGCAGCTGCGATGGTTCTGTCTGAAGCAATGTCGCAGTTGAATGTTTGGTCATTTTTGCAATCGCAAAGAGTAATTTAAAAAAGTGATCACTTCTTTACTAATTTTTAGCGAAGGTGTTAATAAACTGTGGTCAGGAGGTTTTGTATGAATACGAATCTGTGTTCCATTGAGTTAATTAAAAATACAAAAGATACTGTGACGATTGTTGCAGATCCAGCAACAAAAAAAGTTTTTGATTTTGCTGATCGTATTGCATTTACAGACGCCACTGTTCTAATAACAGGTGAAACTGGGGTTGGAAAGGAAGTTGTTGCACGATATATCCACAAAAACAGTAAAAGATCTTTGCGTAATTATGTTGCAGTGAACTGTGCTACAATTCCAGAAGCACTGCTGGAATCCGAGCTGTTTGGCCATGAAAAAGGAGCCTTCACAAACGCTATTCAACGACGAATCGGAAAATTTGAAGAAGCAAATGGCGGCACGCTGCTGCTGGATGAAGTAAGTGAGATGCCATTGAATTTACAGGCAAAATTGTTGCGTGTTATCCAGGAAAGAGAAATTTCCAGGCTAGGCAGCAACGGAACCATCAATGTTGATATTAGAATCATAGCTACAAGTAATAGAAATCTTCAGCAGGCTGTTGAAAATGGTAATTTTCGAGAGGACCTTTTTTACAGATTGAACGTCATTCCGATAGAAATGCCGAGACTGAATGATCGCCCAATGGATATTGAGCCGCTTGCTAACTTTTTTTGTAAAAAATACTCGGCTGATGGAAAGACGCTTTCAAGCAGATTCGTCACTTCCATCAAAAATCATGATTGGAAAGGAAACGTTAGAGAATTGGAAAATATTGTGCATAGAGCTGTTTTGCTTTCCACTGGAAAAATTGTAGATGATTTTTACCCAACCCAAAACCTTCAAATAAAAACTCTCCAGCAGCTGGAGGAAGAATATATACAGGATATTGTTAAAAAGTTTAATGGAAACAAGACGCTAACGGCAAAAGAACTCGATATTCCAATTAGAACGCTGCATTATAAGTTGAAAAAAATGCAAATATATGCATCTACTGAAAGAGATGTTGTGGAAAGTGCTTAAAAAAACATTAGGTCTCATTGGGAGATTCTAATTTAACTATAGAAGCTGTATAACTCTTAAAGTTTCAACAAAAAATATCCCTACAGCACGATTAAGTACAATATTTTAGACGATATTTAAAAAAAACAATGTATCGTTCTGTACTAGATGTTTTTGCACTCCAGTACAACGCCTGTTAGGTAGATACGTTTGTGTAGTCCCTACCTTAGGATCCATCTTCATCATTCTTTATCTTGGCATACCACTAAATCTTTTATGGTTCCCGTCACCACTTTTTGAACGCACAAAGAAAAAGTCATTGTTTTTTTCAGCAAAAATGGTCATACAAGTTGATTTTTTTTCTAGTTAACGATATATTAACAATTGAGTTGTATTTTTGCAGAGGTTGGATTTATATGGTGTTAGGTATGTCGAAGCGTGTTAAGTTTTTGTTGTGTTCTGCTCTTGTGGTCACTGGTTATCTCCCATCGCTTATAAGTTTACGTTCGACAGCTAGCTGTATTTCAGGATCTACTAATGCCGTTTCCGTGCAAAAAAATGATTCTCTGGATTTGATATGTGCTAATTTATGTTGTTTTCAGAATATAGAGGATTTTTCCAATGAACTTCTGCAAAATCAGATTGATAGTTTTTTCCTCTGCTCAATTGATGTACCAAATGATACAAAATCTTTGCAGTCTGCTCAATTACCAGCTCGCAAAAAAACAGAAGCAAGTCCTGTAAAGATTATTTCAAGCGGTGAGTTTGCTGGGGCGAAATTTGTGAAGAGTGTGATTAAGTCGAATTTTTACTGTGATGCGAGAAAGTTGGGAATTCCTGCGAGTGTTGTTGACAACGTCATAGGCAACCTATCTTCTAAAGTTGATTTTAGACGCGCTCTCAATAAAGGAGATGAATTCGAAATAATTTACAATCAGAAAAATGTCATGTTGTATTCGAAAATTGTTACGAAGCGCAAGCAAGCTTCTGTTTATAGAGTAGCGAATAAGGCAAGTTCTGCGTATTATTTTGATAATGGAGTAAAAGTTGCGGCGAGGTCAAATTCCAATGTGTTTGGTCAACCGTTAAAGGGAAGATTGTTCGTATCATCTGCATTCGGTAATCGTGTACACCCAATAAGAGGCGTAAGACATATGCACACCGGGGTAGATTTAAGGGCACAATATGGTACTCCTGTTTACGCTGTTTTTGATGGAGTAGTTACGAGAGCTTCTCCATATGACGGATATGGAAATTGTGTCGATGTTCGTCATGCTTCTGGTTACAGCAGTCGGTATGGGCATCTCAGTAGATATGCAGTACGCAGCGGGGCGAACGTGAAAAGGGGGCAGCTGCTTGGGTATACTGGTTCGTCCGGGACTTCTACTGGTCCGCACCTGCACTTTGAATTGGCTAGGAACAACTCAGTGTTAAATCCATTAAGTGTAAAAATGATGCCAGATGAGGTTGAAATGGCTCCAAATATGAGAGCTTTTAATATCTTAAAAAAGCAAATAGAAAAAATTTCATCCGCAAAGTAGGTTGTGTTTGATATTATGCATGATCACGCGATGAGTATCTTTAGTTGCATGAAAATGTTGATTTTAAAGATCAGTATCTGTATTTCCAGCTGATGCCGGCTTCTCCCATTGTGTTAGCCTTTATCGATACTCGCGGAGTAACTGAAAAATCTATATCAAAAGAAGCTCCTTCATCTTTTTTATTCACGCTTATGTACACATTATCATTAATATACTTGCCGGCGCTTACACTTACATTGTTTTTGGTCGACGAGCTTTGATGATTTGAATATAGCGCACTTGATTGATTATCGTTTGCGCTAGCAAACGATATATTGTCGATTACTCCAATGTTTTGAAACGTATTCAGAACAGAGAAGATGTACCCACGTTGATTGAAATTTGCGATAACGTTGGCCAATTGGGCAGCCTCTCCGACTGTCAGGTATTTCATCTCCTTCTCGAACAGCATTTTCGATAAAATTACATCTTGTGTATAGCTAGGAATTGAATACAAATTCAAAGATGTTCCTTTGTTTGGACTATTTTTTATTTCCAATCCAACATTTATATCTTCAAAATTTCTTTGGCACTTAAAAGATATTTTTGGGTCGTATGGAAATTCTTTTAAAAATGTAACCTTGCCTTCTGTAAATTTTAAACGCTTCCCGAATAGATTTAATTTTCCACCGATCAAATTTAATTCTCCAATTAGTGTTCCACTATCCAGATAATTAGATAACAACAAACTCCCACGCAAATGAATTTTAAAAATTTTTCCAATAAATATTATGTTGTTACACTGCATTGAAATGTTATACTTGAAAAAATCTACTTTCTTGGTCAGCTTTTTATCAGAACACAAATATGGATCATTCTCGAAGACGATGTTAAGTTTTTCTTCTTCAGTTGCAAGATATTGTATTTCACATTTTGGTACAACTATGTTCCCGCTAATCGTCATATCATTAATTGGCCCATTCATTAACCCATTTCCATTTATCGCAATTTTAAAATTTTCAGAATCAAAAAGTGCGAAGTTATTGAATTGCAATTGAATATTTGTATGGATATTTGGAACAAATCCATCAAAAAACAATTTTCCTGTCCCAGAAATGATTGCTTTCCTTTTTTTATGATCAATGAATTCACCGTGCGAAACGCTAATAATATTTCCGCCATTTCCAGTTAAAGAAATCGTACCGTTTTGCAGTAGAATATTTTTTATAGCGATATAGGCCTTTCGCAATTCTGCCTTTCCTAAAATAGTAGGATTCGTAAAACTACCGCCTAGATGAATATCACAAATCAAATTGCCTCGCAAATCGGAATTATCTGAAAGCTCTATAATTTTTTTCAACGAAGTATTGGCGATTATGTTGCAGTTTAATTGATTACTATTAAGATTTTTTATAATAGATCCATCGCTCTTTAAAACAATCGGAACTAAAGCAGATACTTTTATGAAATCTTTTTGATGATTGACGTTCGCAGAAATTTTCACTCCGTTATGTAGGGATTTTAAATCTATTTCGAGATGTCGCTTGTGCGCAACAAAGCTTAATAAAGATAATTTCCCATTTCCAATGAAATTACCATTTTCTGTTTTCAATTTTAGATCTCCGTTTAATCGACATGATGGAATGTTGCGATTAAATATAACCATGAATTTATCCAAGGGAAATGATGAAAAATTGCAAGTTATTGCTTGATTGTCGCAATTTATCTTTGCTTTTCCAACATTTTTTTTGTTCGATAATGAGCAGTTCACTCTATATACATTTGATATTGCATCAAATATACAATCTTCAAGTTCAATTTTGTTGTTTGGGAACTCTATTTTTCCATTCTTTAATGATATTTTTTTGAAAAGTTCTGTAATTTCACCAGATGCTTTCAGTATTCCACTGTCATTTATTTTTGATTGCAAATCAAAATGATGATTAGAACTTTTAAAATCAAAATTATTTAATTTTATGCCGAACATTTCTGCGCTTTTTATTGTTGCTTGCAAATTATTTTCGGCAATCGAAAACTTTAGTGATGAAATTTTTTTCTTATCTATAACAAGCTCTGGAAAATTTCCTTTACCAAAAATAGCTCCATTTTTATAGGTAAAACTGCCGGAGCCGTTTCCGTAAATTGAAGCAATTTTGTTCCAAAAATCCAACTGATTAAAATTAAAATCGAATGAGCATTCTTCATTAATAAAAAATGGCTTTGTGGATTTTACGCTTCCTTTTGGACTTCTGAGTTCAACCATATCTATTGAGACGCGGTCGTCAATTTTTATGTTTGAATTTATTTCAAAACATTCTCCGAATAAATTTAGTTTTATTGCCTTTTTTTCATCTACTTCACCGTCGAGTTTCAATAGATTGAAATTAAAAATTTTTATCCAACTAATATCTCCTGAAAATTTCATCCTATCTTTTTCATAAAAACAATCTAAATTACCAACTTGGGTTTTATCCCTTTTGAAGATCGTGCCGACGCGACATATTAATCCGTTTGCAAAATCGCAATTAATATTTGAATATCCTATTAAATCTTTTAAATTGTCGATTAAAATAGGTGAAGTGAGTTTGTCGAAAAATTGTTCCGGATAAATTTCCGTTTTTAGATTCACGCTTTGTTGCGATAAGTACAAATTCCCCCAACACTTTTGCGTGATGTTTCGACATTCGATTGTGACATCATCAATTTTTATATCCGACATAAAATCGCTATAACAACCATTGGATATTATTTTTATATCATTATTTTGCGCCGAAAACTCATAATTTGCTATTACGCTTTCCGCGTTTTTTATTGTTAATTCTCCACTCCAATCTTCAATTTTACAAAGTATAAAGTCAGTATCTTTCTGCGATTTATAATATATATTATTCATCGAATGCATTTTATTACCGATATGCAGCTGTACATTTGCAATAGAAAAATCTTTTATAACTGCTTTTAATTTCGGAACAAGCAAAAGAAATTTATTTTGAGATTCGGATGCATTTGCAGCAGCTTTTATTTCATTTTTTTTTAAAATAAATCCACTAATGCCAACTGATAGTCTATCCAAAAAGTAATTCTGCTTCCAAGTTACATCGGAAAGAGTAAGTTCCATTTTATCTGCTAAGCGAATGAAAATTTTTCGAATTTTTCGATTACCAAATTCGTCAACTACTAGCTTGATATTTTTCGTTTGCAAAAAAAAAGCGATCGAATTAAAAAGCATTTTTCGTCCATAATCTGTGAAAAACATTCCAGCAAAGACTGCAGTGATAATGGTCAGTGTTTGCAATATCTTCCACAAAAATTTTAGAGTATAAAAAAAAATCAAAACGCCTGTCCCAAACTCATGATAAATTGCATCTTAGAATCGATTCCCTTTCTTCTTTTTATTGGAAATGCGAAATCAACTCTTATTGGACCGATGCTTGTAAAATATCTTATGCCTAATCCAAAAGAATTAAACCAACGTTTTTTTTCTGTCTGAAGATCAGCGTAGCAAGATTTATTGTTGAATATTTTTGCTCCATCAAAAAATATAACTGCACCAAAATCTGCAGATATCCTTCTGCGAATTTCCGCATTGAATTCTATAGAATTTTTTCCGCCCATCGGAGTATCTTCCGAAACGATCATTTCTGCAGCCATTTGATTTGCGTATCCTCTAACGGAATTCATACCTCCGGCATATATTCTTTTGTCCACTGGCACAGCATCAATTTGCTGTCCAAAAATAGATTTCCATGATACATTAAAAGCAAGAACAGTTCGTTTTAAATTATCTAAAGAATAATTGTAAGAATACCAAATATCAAAATTTCTCAATTGATCAATTGTCGAATTTTTGAATAATATTTCAGCAAACTTTATTGTTGCACGATATCCGGAAGTTGGATTCAATAGATCGTCTGTTCTATCCAAAATTAACTCAAGCGGAATTGTAAAGCAATCATACTTTTTCCGATTATCCTTGTTTCTAAAAAATACTTCATTTGTATCGACGTAATTTTTTTCTGCGGTTCCTCCAATTTTTACCAATAAGTAATCGCGCATTGGATAACTGAACTTAATCGAAATATTGTCGTTTTTTTTGAAAAATACGTTTGTTAACTCTTGCTTACGTGAGATGCTATAATTTGTAGTGTTGTTTTTAAGAAAAACGTCAGGTTGAGCCATCGTAATTTCAAAAGCGTAGTCCGATCTTTTTTCTTGCGCGCGCATTGGTGTTCCTTCGATGATAAAACTCAATTTTTCACCGCTTCCGAACGTATTATAATTTGTCCATCCAAATCTCGCGATAATTGATTTTAGTCTTTTTTGCGTCTGGGATTTTTTTTCGAAATTCATGTTTCGCATGCCTGAATACAGAAGACTTATGTCAATTGAGCGTTTTTTGTCTTCTTGCAACTCAATAGTCATTGGAATTTTTTCATCATGAATTCCTTCTTCATTTGGTTTTATCTTTATCTTCGAAAAAATTTGAGTGTTTTTTAAATTATCTGCTGTCGATTCAACTTTTGAAATATCAAACAGCTGATTTTCCTCCCATTCAATTCTATTTTTTACAAATGTGTCATGTACGCCAGGGAATGATTTTATTTTAACGTTAGAAAAAAATACTTTCTTACCAGGATCTATTACAAGATTCAAAATTGCTTCATGTGATTCTTCATCTATGTGTACTTTTTTTTCTATAATTTCCGGCTTAAAAAATCCATTTTCTTGCAGGTCATGAATAGCAACGCCTATAAATGCTTTTATCTCTTCTACTGAAGCTTTGTATTTTTTTAGTTCTTCTTGTAAAATCGCTTTATAATGTGAGTTAAATTTGTTGTCTTGATTTAAAAATTGAACATTTAATTTTAAATTAAATTTTTTTCCGAGATTTATATGGAGTTTTACTTTAACGTTTTTTGAATCAATCACATGAGTGCTATAATTAATTTTCGTTCCATAATATCCGAGCATATGCGCCTTTTTGTGTATGATTGCAACGTCGTTAGCAATTCTATCTTTCAGAGCACGCATGTTACTTACGGTTTTATCCTGCTGCGAAAACGTGCGTAACTGCTCGATTCCTGATATTATTTCCGGTTCTGACAACATGTCGGCAAACGTTCCAATTATGGTCTGATTTTTTTCTAAAATCATTTCAACGTCGTAATTGAAATCATGAAAGTCTGCGTCATAGCAGAAAGCTCTGTAAGCGAAAATTAAAAAAAAGACGCTACTTTTCTTTAACACCATATACCTCTCAAATCATTTAAGTTTTTATTGTATATTGCAGCACGAATTTCTTCCATAAGTTTATTCATGAAGCGAATATTGTGAACTGCGATGGAAGATAATGCTAAAAGTTCATTTGCTTTCAGCAAGTAGTGCAAATATGCTCTTGAAAAATGTAAGCATGTTTGGCAGTCGCAATCTGGCTCGATTGGATTATCATCAGAAGCGTATTGCGATCTTTTCAAATTGATATGTTCCCTTGATTTACTGTCACGATATTGCGACTTAACGAGTGCTCCGCCATGTCGAGCAATTCTTGTTGGATGAACGCAATCAAACGTATCGATTCCCAATTCCACTCCATTAAAAATATCTCTAATGCCACCTATACCAAGCAAATGAATTGGACGCGATCCGTCGAGTTCTTCCATCGCCATTTCCACAACTTCATACATTTGCTCCTTTGATGATCCTAACGTTCCACCAATTGCAGTTGCGAAAAATTGATTTTCGCTGACAAATTCAGCGCTGCGTTTTCTTAAATCACGATGCACTCCACCTTGTACTATTCCGTACAATGCCTGTGAAAAATCGTTTTCTCGAATGAATTCCTTCAGCGATCTTTTTTCCCAACGATGCGATCTTTCCATAGATTGTTCAGTATAGTTTTTATCGCTGTGGTATGGAGTACATTCATCAAATGCAACGATCAGGTCTGCACCAAGATTGCGTTGCACTTCAATTGATTTTTCTGGAGTCAACAATTGCAAACTTCCATCCCAGTATGATTTGAAGAGAGCTCCGCTTTCATCTATTTTTACGAGAGTAGACGTGCCTGAACGTTTTCCTTTTATTTCATCGGCGACAGATCCATGGCCAAGACTAAAGATTTGGAAACCTCCAGAATCCGTCAGCATTGGTTCATTCCATCCAGTAAATTTATGCAGACCTCCGCGTTCTTTTATGTACTCAGATCCAGGATAAGAAAACAAATGATATGTGTTGGATAGAATAATTTGTGTTTTTGTTTCACGCAATTGTTGTGGAGAAATTCCTTTAACGCTGGCTTTTGTTCCGCAGAAAATAAAAGCTGGAGTTTCGATATTTCCGTGAGGAGTTTCTAAAATTCCTAGTCTTGATTTTTTAAAAGATCTAATTATTTTAAACGCGAAATTTCTATACATTATCTTTCTCTTTTTTTAATATTACTGCACCGCACAACTTTACTAGAGGAACGCATAATGCAGCAACAATTAATCTTATTATAAATGTTGTGAATATGTACGTCTCCCAAAGTGAAGTCATACTTATAGAATTTTTTGCAAAAATTACCCATGCAAGAAGGGAAAAAACAAAATTATCCACAAACGTTGAGAATGACATCGATACGAAAGATCTTAGTGATATATATTTACCGTTCATCTTTTTTTTGAGAGTAGAAAACACAAATATATCAACAAGTTGACTCACAATGTATGAAGCTAGGCTTGAAACAAAAAGTACAAAACACGGAGAGAATATACTTTTCAATTCTTGATGTAGATTGACGCAATTGCTTTCTGCGACAATTGGATGTATAACCGCGACATTCATTACGGACGTAAAAAATAGATAGTATGCGAAGCTCATCCATACGCACTTGCGCGCTGTTTTTGTTCCGTAATATTCGGTGAGAATATTATCAACTGCGAAAAGGGTAGAAAAAACTACTGTGCCTAGGGCAACTGGATTATCGACCATAGAATATTTTGTAAGTTTTAAAACTTGCACATTAGATATTATCACAGCAACGGTAGAGTAGGCGAACAATCCACTTTTTCCGAAAAATCGCACTGCTGTTAAAATTGTTAAAAAACATATCATTAATGTAGTTAAGCTTAAAAGGTCAGCCATATTTTAAATTGCCCCGTACCCTTCTTTGAATGTTGGAACCAATTCCCAGGCGACGTCAGTCTTATCAGCTGTCACTATAATAACATTTGATAGTAAACGAAAAAGTCCAAGTAACATTTCGCTGAGTCTGTTCTGATCGTAATCAAAATCGTAGGATAGCAGTCTCGATTTTTTATTAATTCCCCAAATATTGGATATACGAAATGACGCGTTATTGATATCAAAAATTATTTCTTTTATTGATCGAACATCTTTGGAAATACGATTCAAGCTTCGATTGTTTATTACAGTTGCTACCATTTTTCCATCACGTTTTAATACTCGAAAAATTTCGTTCAGAAATTTTGTATTTGTGTTTTGGAATTCTAAATAATGATTTATGAAAATAACTTTAAACGTTTCTTCAGCGAATGGCAAAGAATCAACGTCAATTGCTACTGTTTTAAATGGACGAATTTTTGGCCATGGAACTTTGTTAGTATAAGTCTTTGGGATTGCGTAATACAATTTACCGTTATCCAGTAGGTCTAAAATATTTCCCCCATACCCAATAAACAAAGTGCAATTATCGGCAACAAAGCTGCGAAGTTTGCACGCAATTTTCGCAACTGAGCCGTCCACATTGAATACTTCCTGATAAAAACTCTTTGTATATTCCATATCTTATTTATATAATACTATTCATTAAAGTACATAGGCAGTTGGCGTAATTATAATATTTTGGGGCTTTATTACGTTTTGAGAGGGAAGTTACATGACTAAATCTGATTTGGTGGATAAGATATCTGCAATTTATCCATACATGCATGCTCGTAATGTTGAAAAAGTTGTTAGTATAATAGTGGATCAGATAATAAGATCCCTAATAGATGGTGATAGAGTTGAATTGCGTGGCTTTGGATCGTTTTCCGTTAGAGAAAGGAGAGAGAATCATGGGCGCAACCCGAAAACTGGCGAGAAGGTGTTGATAGAGGAGAAAAGAGTTCCTTTTTTTAAGGCAGGTAGGCATCTGAAAAGTATGATCAATGATTCTGATGAAATAGATGAAGATGACGAAGTCGATGAAACAGATGAAACTAGTGAAGGTAATTAGATTATGAGCTGGCTCACAAATTTTGTTAGACCGAAAATACGCGCGTTGGTTGGAAATAATGTTCCCGACAATCTGTGGGAAAAGTGTTCTGTTTGTGAGCAGATGGTTTTCTATAAAGAATTGGAGGCAAATCTTCGCATTTGTCCGCATTGTAACAATCATATGAAGTTTGGGGTGAAGGAACGGATTAAAGATTTGTTTGATTTAGGAGAATTTATAAACATAAAATACGATGCACAGCAGCAAGATCCGTTGAAGTTTAAAGATAGTAAGCGCTACGTAGATCGTTTAAAATCTTACCGAGAAAAGACAGGAGAAGAGGATGCTATTATTGTAGGGTACGGTCGCATCGGTGGTCATAAAGTTGTTGCTGCATTTTTCGATTTTGATTTTATGGGCGGATCGATGGGCACAGTTGTTGGCGAAGGATTCATTGCCGGAGTAGATTTTGCAGCATCAAAGGGGTACTCGTTTTTGGCAGTTCCATGTTCCGGTGGCGCACGTATGCAGGAGGGAATCTTTTCGCTTATGCAGATGCCAAGAACTGTGGTGGCCGTCAATAGAATTAAGGAAGCAGAGCTGCCGTACATTGTTTTGCTAACAAATCCAACAACCGGTGGCGTATCCGCGTCTTTTGCAATGCTTGGCGATATTCATATTGCCGAGCCTGGAGCTATTATTGCATTTACAGGACCAAGAGTTATAGAAGGTACTATCCGTGAAAAACTTCCAGATGGTTTTCAAAAATCTGAATATCTTTTAGAACACGGAATGGTAGATATGGTCGTTAATAGAAAAGATTTGAAGGACACAATCTCAAAAATTTTGGGAATTCTTACCCATAAAAAGTATTGAGATTAGTAATGCTAGTTTATGATTTTTTCATGTTATTCTATGTCGTTAGTGTAAGCGAAACAACTCAGTTAGTTAGCTAATTCAGAGCTGTTTCGTAAAGTATTGATACAACAAATTTAGGCATAACATTTTTATGTTCAAGATAGAATATCTATACAGAGCACGTAGTTCCTTTAAATTTTGATAGAATGACGAAAAGTGCTTTCTTCTAGGAAGAGGCTCTGAGATATAGCGAAGAATCTGAAATTATTTATTGTTTTTTTACGTTTGTTGGTATACAGTGTAACCTGTCGCTTGTGTGACTATGGTGATAAACATCGTGATGAATAGGCGATGTGGACTCGGGGGCGGAGCCCGACATCTCCACCATTTATGGGGATGAATAGATTCGACGCACGTTAAAAAGCTCGGTTTTCACTCGTGATGGTTTACGTTATAGAACCGAAAAATATAAATGCGAACGATAATTTTGTCGCATGCAACGATAATTTCGCAAGCGAGGCAATTGCTATCGCTGCTTAATTAAGTAGACGCGGTTTGGGGAGCCGGGCAACAGAAGTCCCCGCTTCGAGCGTTATGGCAAAGGGTTCAAGTTTCGGTTGATCCGTGAAATACAATATGGTAAAGCTTTTAAAGAGCGATGCGGGTCTCAACCAAAAAGCTGAATAATTGACAATGAAGTAGGAATGTTTTTACTGTAATGTGAAGTTTACGCCAAATTCCGCATTATTTAACGAAAAAGGACCGCAATAACGATTTTTTAACTATTTCCACTCCATGATAATGAGTGTTTAACTGCTGGAGCGGAAATGTTGTCTAGAATTATGACCATGGTGCAACGGGGGGGGGGGGCAGGCTCTTAGAAGGGCTCATACAGGAGCGATTCTTATTGAATTCGCTATTGTCATCCCGGTATTAGTTGCAGTTCTTTACTGTCTCCACGATGTTCCAAAGGCTAAGCGCATCAAATCCGGAATAGAATTTTGCGCCCATTGCGCAGTAAATATGATACAGAATGTTTCTGCCGAGAGAACAGATAAAAAAGTAACGAAACGTGATCTAGTAAGAATAGCTTGTGCTGCGTTTCTTCCTCATTTTGGAGGTGGAACGCTGCAATATTCGAATGGGTGGGTTGTAAAAAAATATTCGAGTGTTATGGCATTGTTTTACATACAAGGGACAGGTAATAATAAAGGAAAGATAATGTGGATTATGTATCAAAATGGCATATCAGGTACTGCCAATGGCATTTTGATACAAAGTAGTGGTGTAATTAATGGGTGGGCAGTTTTTGCAAGAGATTTGACATGTGGAGTAGAGTACGATCTTGATGTAATTCATAAAGGATTAAAAATAAATGCTGGAGATATCAAAATTGTTGTTAATGCTGCAGTTTATATTGATATCAAGTATGTGTTTTCCAATGGGGTAAACATAAAATCTACACCTTCACTTTGGGGATTTTTTATTCTTATCCCTAAAACTGAATCACCGTCAGTGGGGCAAGAATATTTTTACTGTAATATGGAATTTACACCAAATTTCGCATTATTTAACGAAAAAGGACCGCAATAACGATTTTTTAACCATTTCCACTCCATGATAATGAGTGTTTAACTGCTGGAGCGGAAATGTTGTCTAGAATTATGACCATGGTGCAACGGGGGGGGGGGGGCAGGCTCTTAGAAGGGCTCATACAGGAGCGATTTTTATTGAATTTGCTATTGTCATACCGGTATTAATAGTGATCATGTTTTATGGGCACGATATTTTTAAAGTTGCTCGCGCACGGAAGCGCACGGAATTTATTATTAAATGTGCGGTAAATATGATTCAAAATCAAAGCAAGCTGATTGGACGTGCTGATCTTGGTCGCATATTTAGCGCTGCGTCGTTTGTGATCTACTCTGGCAAGACGCAGTTCAATCTTGGTGGCAACAGATTTAAGTGCGGCAGTTTTCCATTATCATATGTGTTCTACGTGAAAGGATTGGGAGGCGGTAAGGCTAGCGTCATCTGGATGTGGGACAGTGATATGCAAGGCTCATCTCCCTACGTTGGTCGAGTAAGTAAATTCGCTAATTCTAGCAACGTTTTCGCAACTGACAGATTGGTTAAATACAGAGTTGATGAAGATGCATCAACAATATGTGACGGATTGAAAATTGCTGAAAATCAAGTAAAGATCCTCATATACTACATACCAATATGGACACCGGGAGCTCTTTGGGAAGATGGAACGGACACCAATGATTATAAAAAATTATTGAGACTTTTTGTCGTTCCGCTGTCGTCGGTGCAAGAGTCAGTACTTGTAGGCAGGTACTATAGTGCTTCAATTATTTTTAATTCAAAGCCCGGATTGTTTAACGAAAACGGACCGTAATAACAGTTTCTTAATTGTTTTCGCTCCATAATGATGAATATTTAACTTTTGGTGCGGAAATGTTGTCTAAAATTATGACCATAGTGCAACGGGGGGGGGGGGCAGGCTCTTAGAAGAGCTCATATAGGAGTGATTTTTATTGAATTAGCTATTGTCATACCGATATTGATTGCAATTCTATACTATCTTCACGATATTCTAAAATATAAACGTATACAGTCGAAGATGAAGTTTACGACGCATTGCGTAGCGAATATTTTACAAAACATAAGCAATGGTAAACGGATAACAGGATTGCATGTCAGGTATGCTATGGCGTCAGCATATCTTGCTATCTATCAAGGAAAAACTATGTACTCAACGAATATGTCTTATCAACAAAATAAATATGGCCATTTTCCACACGCAGATCTTCTTTACATAAAAAAAGTAAATGGCGTAGTTAAAGTTTTATGGAAGCTTACTTTTCATACTGCCTGGGCACTTGGACCAGTAAACAATGCAACTTGCGAGCAGAGATCGAATCCAAGCTATGTAACAGGAATAAGCTTGAACAATATACAGATTGATGAGGGAGAGTCAAAAATGATACTGCATTGTTATTTTTATTTTGAACGTGCAACTAATCGTTATCTTCTTAATGGATACAATACAACTAGCATTACGGCTCGGCAGGCTTTCGGGTTTTGGGTATTAACTCCCAAAGGATCAGTTAGAGATAGTCGTGATATAGGAGGAGGTTTCTTCATGGATATTGTGGTTTTCACGCCAAAGCTAGGACTGTTCGATGAGAAAGTGCCGAGTGAACTTGTTAGCGGATTAATATAACAACGCGAACTATTGACTAGAATTTAGTTAAAAAACTGGATGAAATAGGCTAGACTTTCAATATGTTAAAAGAAAGGTCCAACCATGTACTATAATATCACGGAGTTGTTTTATAGATGATTTTTGCAAAGCACTTGAAGCTCTCTTTCGGGAATAAGATGCAACTTCGTGAGATGATTCAGGAAAGATGTGCAAATAAAACTCGTCTTTATATGCTTGGTTGTGGTACAATACCACGCTATATATGCTAAGAATCGGAATGAAACTACAAGAATAAATGGAGTGCGTGATGACTAATTTGCTAGATCCAAAACAGGATTTCATTTTTAAAAATATTTTCGGAAAAGAGGACGGTAAGCCGTGTTTGATTTCACTTTTAAATTCTTTGTTCAAAGGCAATCCGCACATAAAGGATTTACATCTTGACAACACCGACATTGCAAAAATTCTCAAGGAAGACAAAGCCAGTAGACTTGATATAAAAGCTACAGCTGACGATGACACGATCTTAGACATTGAAATTCAAGTAAAAAATACCGGTGAGATTCCGCAGCGGGCGTTTCATTATCTTGCGAATATGATGCCACATGTCGTCAAGACAAATGAATCTTACAAAGGACCACACGTTATTGGCATCTGGATTATAGGAGAGAACGTTACGGATAGGCAAAATGCCATCAGCGAGGCTTACATGACTTTTCAACCGCATGATCCGGATCCATACCAAATTATGACCGACAGCGCCCGCATATTTTTCATAGAATTGGAGAAATTTGATCCGAGAAACGCTGATAAACGTGAGTTACTCAACGGATGGTTGTCATTCCTTCAAAATCCGTATTTTATGGACGCGTCGTTTCTTGACGTAAGTGAAATCAAAGGTGCGATGGAAACCCTGAAATACATCAGCGCAGATCCTGAAATACGCGCCTTATACGATCTCAGACAAAAAACGATTAATGATAGAAACAGTGAAATTACAGTCGCAAAAGAAGAAGCTAAAGCCGAGGGCATCGCAATCGGTGAGGAAAGAGGCATCGCAATCGGAAAAGAAGAAGGTATAGCGGAAGGCGAGCTTAAGAAAGCAAGAGAGACGGCACGTGCAATGCTAGTAGACGGTGTACCAACGGACACTGTTAGTAAGTGCACAGGCCTCAGCATTGACGAAATCAGAGCAATCAACTAACAAAAACGGCCATTTATGTTAGTTACGTAAATGTAACTAACATGAATGAAAGTACATCTAGCTCATTGTGAATCAATTTCTTTCATTATCTTATCAGTGAGGTATAGTGCGTTGATTATCTTTTGATAATGCTCGATGTCGTCGTAATTTAACTGACGACCGCGGCGATCTTTCAGCCATTTTTGCGCCGGTTGATAGCCTCCGATGTAAAAGTTCCAAGCGATATCTGGTACGTTGTTGAAATATTGCGAATCATTTATGTATACTTTGTTGTCAGAATAAATTACTTTGTGTACAACATTATCTCCGGAAACCGGATAATTAACTTTGATTTCGTCGAGTTCTTCACTTTCAAGCAAATGAATTCGACGCAACCGACTCCCTAATTTCACCAATTTCCAGAAATCAATTTGATTGGTCGGATATGGTACTTTTGGAAAATCTATCTTCAGAAACTCACTATATTTTTCGCAGTATTTCGCCGAATGCAGCACCGCATATATGTAGTCGAATACGTCAATAGGTGCGAACGTATTGATTTCGTCTAGCTCTTCGCTTTCCAACAGATGAATCCGTCGCAGTCTTCCTCCGAACGCCACCAATTCCCAAAAATCGGCCTGATTCGTCGGATATGGTACTTTCGGAAAATCTATCTTCAAAAATTCCCGATACTTTTCACAGTACTTTGCCGAATGCAGCACAGCGTATATGTAGTCGAATACGTCAATTGGAGCAAATGTGCCTGTTTCGTTGATTTTTTCCGGAACGAATTTTAACTTTAATCCTTTTGCAAATTTTTCGATAATTTGTGGATGAAAATTTGGTTGACGGGATTCGTAGTTGTCGGAGTACGTGTAGAGGGGGAAACAGTAATCAATTCCTGACATTCCCGGAGAAGACCAAACTCTAATATCATTCACGTGTTTAGAAATAAATGCTGATGCTCTTTTAGGGACAAATCCACGATTCGCAATTACAGAGATATTCTCCATCATCATATGTCGCATGACTTCACGACATGGACGGCACATAAACCCGTTCGCTTTTCCGGTGTAATATGTGAAACGAATATCGAATGGCCTGTATGCTATCGGAATTATTTTACCTTTGTCATTTTTCGCATCTTCTAAAAATTTTTTCCTCTTCCAATCTCCGCTTTCTTTGGTCATTTTTGGATATTTTGAAATCAATTCGTCTTCCGGCATAGATCGAAAATCTGATAAACATCGTGTCAATTCGGAAGATGAGTAAGAAATCGCCAAAGTGTCATTTTTTGTTTTAATCCCAATGCTTCCAGTGATAAAAAGTTCTCGCATACCGAATCCCTTATCATATTCATCCTTATTTGAAAAATCCTTTGGCACAAAAAAGTAATGTGGTGCGACGGGTGCCAACTTTGAAAAATCGTCTACACAAACACCGGCATCCGAAAGAAAATCGTATTTTTTCTCGTGGGTTCCGTACAAATCGTGATAGAACACATCGGCATGTTTTTTACTTTTATTGGTTTTTATAAAAATAACTATGGAAATACCAACCATAACATTGAAAACATTTTCATCTTTGGAGCCGTCGGCGCAGGTTTCTTTTTTTCTGGCATTCCCGTGCAGATTGAGCACATATATTTTGTCGAATACATCCAGTAATGTTTTTCTCATCTGTCGGTAAATGATTCCGTCCAGAAATCCGTTATTACAAACGTAAGCTAGTATGCCTTCTCCGTTTTTTTCGACTTGATACTGTCCAAAGCGAATGAATTTTATGTAATCATCCGAAAGTGCTTTAATATTCTTTTCATTCAAATCCTTTTTGTAATCATTAAGTAAATCAATGATTTGCTTTCCCTTGTTTTGGCTGCTTACGCTGTAGGGCGGATTGCCGATAACAATTTTCATGCCTGCACCACTCCCGTCGGTATCATTTCAAGTGTGTTAGCCAAATTAATCTGCAAATGATCATTTGGCTTCAAATGATATCCTGTATTTCTCAAAACGGTTTCAAGTTTCAGGTGAGCAAGAATATATGGCGTTGGCATAATTTCAATTCCGGCGAGTCGCGGCAGCAAATGGTTGTGTACATATGAATTCCATTCGGAGCTGTTATCTTTTTGATATTTTTTGTGAATTGTGTTTATAACTTCCGCTAA
>JAISZX010000045.1 GCA_031284365.1 Holosporaceae bacterium | reverse complement strand
TGCAGATAGATTTTTATTTGGAACACGTAGCGCGCGCGTTTTTAACAATTAATTTTATGTGTAACAATTAACGTGATAATTATATTGTTAATGTGGATTATTTTGTAATTCAATAGTTTATCCGTGACCACTCGGTGCGAAAGCTTAATTTCCGGTGCAGATGGATTTTTGTTTAACAAACGACGCGCGCGTCTTTAGTATTCTGTATTTAGTATTTAGTATATTAGTAAAAAATGGATCACTTGGCGCGCGCGTCTTTGGCTTTAATTAAGAAAAAAAGAAATATAAAATGAGAAAAAAATAGAAAAAAGCAATACTAAAATTAGAGCTGTCGCAAAAATGCCTCTTTTTAGGCAACTTTGGCGACATGCTCTAATCTGCGAGGTCATATTTACAGGAAAAATCAAATAATCCCCATTGGCGCAGACCAGCGTCTGTAACAGCTCTAATTTGCTTGCAAACCTGCTTTCTCCCATATTTTTGGTATACCGGCAGCCACTTTGCGGTAAATGCCTGTAAATAAGGTCGAATAACTGCCTTTTTATTTGAAATTGAATCAAGCATTTTATTCGATAGCACGATAAATTTGTAAACAGTGTCATATGGATCCAAATCTGGATTATCTATTCCCATTGATTTCAATGGAAAATGTGATGGATATATCATTGGACATACATAATCCACGATTTTAACCAGTTCAATATAATCCTGCCCAAGTATTGAAGAATTCTTTGATGCAGAAGTGTCTGTCGCACCTTCTACTATGCATCCAAAAACATCAACAGAAACATTAGCTCCCATTTTGTTTATAACACTGCATGCACACTTTAAAAATTGCAATATTATTTTGCATCTTTGTGATGGATTGATTTCACTATTATCGTAATCATTTTTCAAATATGAAGAAAATCTCAAATAATCGAATTGTATCTCATTAAACCCAACTTTCACTGATTCTTCAGATATTTTTATGAGGTATTCCCATACTTTATGGTTATAAGGATCTAGCCATTGATTTTTTTCTTTATCAATATATATTGATCCATCTCTTGACTTTATGCTCAAATCATTGCGCACGCGATCCTTGAACGCAACTATTCTAGCAATTGTGTATATGCCGTTTTTTTTTAATTCATTTATTTTTTCTGAAATATTACTCATGCAATGGGGAGCTTTTTCGATCATCGGCACGTCCATATCAAATGTAACCATACCTAAATCATCTTTGACATCAATGATTACAGCATTTGCCCCAAAAGATTTTGCTAATTTTACAGCGCTCACTACGTCATCTACTTGTCCTACATAGATGGATTTTATGGCTCTTTTAACACTGCTTTCGGTTGACGCATTCTTCTCATACATGCAGAGCGTAAAAGTTACTGCAACCAGCAACACAACTAGAACCCATTTAGGCACGATTACCACCATCAACTCTGGTTCGATTATAACAGTGCTGTTTTAATATTCAATCGATCAAATAATTGTTTGTCCGATCCATTTTTTACATTATCGACAGTAAGTAATTTTTCACCGGAAAACAGAGCGTTCGCTCCGGCAAATATGCATAGAGCTTGCGTTGATTCAGAAAATGTATTTCTGCCAGCAGCTATCTTCACGTATGATTTTGGCATGAGAATACGTGCTACAGCTATAATTCTAACAAAATCGAAATCATCTATTGGACTAGAGTCGTCAACCCTCGTTCCAGGGATTTTTACTAATTTATTTATTGGAACGCACTTTGGAGGTGTCGGAAGATTCGCAAGTAAAACAAGCATTTTTACACGATCTTCGTTGGTTTCTCCCATGCCAACGATTCCTCCAGAGCACACATTAATGCCAGCGTTCTGCACTATCTCGATGGTTTTTATGCGATCATCGATCGTATGAGTGGAAACAATGTTTTTGTAAAATTCTGGAGATGTGTCAATATTGTGATTATAATAATCCAATCCTGACTCCTTCAATTTCTGAGCTTGGATTTTCGTAACAAATCCACACGTGACGCATGTTTCCAATCCAAGATATTTTACAGCGCGCACCATTTCGCACATTTTTTCGAACTCGTCATCAGAAAATAGGCAGCGTCCAGAAGTACTCATACAAAATCTAGTTGCACCGCATTCCTTAGCTTTTTGCGCTGTGTCTATCACTTTTTCCAGATCCAGCATTGGTTGTTTGGGAAATTTTGTTCCATTTTTGACTGACTGAGCGCAGTAGGCGCAATCCTCAGAGCATCCTCCGGTTTTAACACTTAGAATATCGCTGATTTGCACAGTTTGTTCATCAAAATTTTCAATATGAACATTGTGTGCAATTCTCAACAATTTAAAGAACGGATAATTGAATACACCTATTGCTTCTTCATATGTCATTCGCGACAAAGCTCCTTACAGATTTTTATCAATCATTCCGCATTTATTATATCATCGATTGCACATTAATCAATGAAAATAGCAGAACTAGAGCTGACTCTCGAATTTTAAAACAACCCACATCCATTGACTAACAATATCACGAAAATGCGAATGGAATTGGAGAAAGCGCTGTGGAAATACAACAATTGTTGCCCACATGCACTATTGAACGGTGCAACCCCCTATGGAGTATATTCAGACAAACTGCAGATCTGGGGCAGTCTCATAATGTATTGAACCTACACAGACTTATCCCGTTGAAAACTCCAAAATTGCGAATCGTTTAATGTTAAAACATATTGCCTGCATGAGAGCCGCGAAGAAATTTTTTACAACTCCTTATGTGGCGAACTCGTTTTTCGATTTTTGAGAAAACTCTCTCGTAGGGAGCTCGAATACCAGATATCTAGCGATCCAAATCATAATTTTTCCCCTTCATATTATTGCGTTTTATGGCCGCAAGATGACAACCTTTGATTGCAGCAGCTGTCCGCGCCGGATTGATACAGTATCTCATCACCAGTCTAATTATTTTTTTGGGCTCAATTTTTAGCAAAAATTTTCGGCAAAATATTGCAAAGTCTGAAACTTGAGGCAATACTGACCGACAACACACTCGTTACAACATTAAAAAAACATCACCATAGTATGCCACGGCCGTTTCATAAATTTTAATAAGCATAGAAAAAACGGCTTTTTAAGGAAGTATTCGTCTTATCTTCATAGGTATAAGAAGGTATATAGTGGCAATAATGACGCCAAGAGTAATGCA
>JAISZX010000043.1 GCA_031284365.1 Holosporaceae bacterium | reverse complement strand
TGCAGATAGATTTTTATTTGGAACACGTAGCGCGCGCGTTTTTAACAATTAATTTTATGTGTAACAATTAACGTGATAATTATATTGTTAATGTGGATTATTTTGTAATTCAATAGTTTGTCCGTGACCACTCGGTGCGAAAGCTTAATTTCCGGTGCAGATGGATTTTTGTTTAACAAACGACGCGCGCGTCTTTAGTATTTAGTATTTAGTATATTAGTAAAAAATTGATCACTTGGCGCGCGCGTCTTTGGCTTTAGTTAAGAAAAAAAGAAATGTAAAATGAGAAAAAAATAGGAAAAAGCAATACCAAAAAAATGAGATGTACTTATTCCACATAAAAGGTAAGATTTTTGTACTTTGGCAATACTGAATTTTCAAGCAGTTTTGTCCGAATTTTTATTTTTAATGAGCATAAAAAGACATGCTTTCTTCATTTATTACCCCTATTGCTAAAATAGCAAATGTATTGTATATTATTTCTCGCAAAAACAAGTATTTTTAAAAATTATATTTAATCGATCTTTAATTTATTTGATTCTTACTAAGTAATCGATTTTGTTAAAGATTTAATGTACTCAACTAAATCCTCCAAATGAAACAGCCCAGCCCTTACCAATTGCATAAGACTATCCCAATTACCAGTAAAATAGGCGCCTGCTACTACTAGTCCGATAAGTAAAGAAAATTTTAAAAACCACTTCATTTTTACGATACTCCATACAAAAATTACAAAACAATACTACACAATAGTACACAATCGGAAACAGTTATCAATACAATATTTGCGTTCAGTTCTGTGCATCAGCACCTTGGTGCACAGTAACTGAATCCTTCTCCTTCAGAACTGTGAGGGCGATAAGTGCAAAACATGACACGCAGGTTATTGGTATTATCGACAGAAACAACGAGATTTTTGTTAGCTGGGCCATCACAATGGAAATCATCCCGCCAAATATTGCTTGAGCCAAACTAAGCGACAACGAAACCGCAGTACATCTGATGTGAGGCGGAAATGCATCGGAAAAAAATACTGATCTACCAGAGTAATATACTCCGATGCATGCTCCGTAGACCATTTGCAATATTATCCATCCTTGAAATGACCTAATGTTAAGCAGAAACATCGCATATATGGCCATTGTAACCCCGACTATCCCAAATCTCATTAATTTTTTTCTGCTGCACGAATCTGAAAAATATCCGCCAATTAAAATAAAGATTATCATAACTAATGTTGAATACACGCTACATGTTGTTGCTTCTTTTAAAGATAACATATCGTTACTTACAAGATAATATGGAAGGAAAGTTAATAATGTATAAAATCCAACAGCGCTGAATGACGTAATTGAAATGGTACACAAAACCTCTTTTTTGTACATTCTGAGCGCCCTAAAGACAGACTCTTTTGGTTTTTCTTTATTTTGCGGCTGCGCGTTGCCCGGTATCAAAAATACGAATGGTAGCAAAATAATCCCGAACAAAAATGGAATTCTCCAAGCAAATGAGTAAATTTCATTTTGAGAAAAGAATGCATACAGCAAGACTAAAGCCTGCCCACTTATTAGAACCCCAACTTGGCTTCCCGCATCTGACAAACTACCATAGAATCCGCGCCTATTTGACGGAGCGCATTCAACCAAATGCACCATAGCTGCAGCGTATTCTCCACCGAGAGATATTCCCTGCATTGCACGTAGCAGAATCAGGAGGATAGGAGAAAGAATCCCTATTTTTTCATAGTTTGGAAGTAGCCCTATGCCCACAGTCGGAATCGCCATCAACAAAACTGATATGGAAATTGCTTTTCTGCGACCAAATTTATCTCCAATTGGACCAAAAATGGCTGCTCCGAGCGGACGCGTAAACAACCCAATTGACATCGCAAATAAAGACAATACCTCACGACATGCCGCATTTTCTAGTGGAAAAAATTCACTGGATATAACATGCAAAAATGGCATAAACAATGCAAAATTGTACCACGACAATACATTTCCCAAAGCTCCGACACAAGATTCATATTTTTCTACATTTATTCTAGACATAACACCCCATCAATTAACTATAATTACGGCAAAAATTAATAAATTTATCATTGCGATGCGCTTTAAAATCGGATATTCCAGACGATCCAAGTAGGGTAGCTTTCAACTTATCTCCCACAGTTTTCATCATTGTTGTTGGATCCCTATGAGCACCACCGAGCGGTTCCTCAATAACATCATCTATTATTTTAAATTTAATCAAGTCCTGAGCAGTAAGTTTCAATGCATCTGCTGCTTCCATTGCCTTTTCCGGGTTGCGATAAAGAATAGAGGCGCACCCTTCAGGCGAAATCACTGAGTATATCGAATGTTCCAACATGAGAACTGTATTCGCAACAGCAAGAGCGATAGCCCCTCCGGATCCACCCTCCCCTATTATGGTTGCAATTATCGGATTTTTAAATTGCAAAGATCTTTCAATACACCTTGCGATCGCTTCCGCCTGCCCCCGCTCTTCTGCGCCAACGCCAGGATATGCGCCAGCAGTGTCGATAAATGTCAGTAACGGTAGTCTAAATTTATCGGCAATGTCAATGACTCTACGTGCTTTACGGTATCCTTCAGGATGCGGCATACCGAAATTGTGTTTTATACGACTTTCTGTATCGTTTCCCTTTTCATGTCCAATAATAGCCACAGCAATTCCACGAAATTTTCCTATACCTGCGATAATTGCAAGATCATTTCCAAATAATCTATCTCCTGCCAATGGCACAAAATCATCTATAAGCGCATTAATGTAATCTGTCGTATGAGGACGCTCCTGGTGACGCGCCACCAAAACCTTCTGCCACGGAGTCAACTCAGAATATATGCGCCTAAGAAGCTTTTTCCTCTTATTTTCAAGCCGCTTCACGTCCTCCATTATGCTTAAATCACCAGTATTCAAGCCCTTAAGCTCTTTTATTTTTGCTTCCAGCTCAAATATAGATTTCTCAAAATCAAGTATAATCATACACACTCCTGGCGCCAATATACATTAGTGAAAGGTATATAACAATCAGCACAGAGAGTAATTATCATCCTAAGATGCTCCCCAAAATTTAGACCACATATAGAGTTCTGAATTGTTAATATAGATGGAACAAGAGGAGTCAAGTATGAGTGTGTAAGTTCAAATAGAATTGAGACCGTAGTATGGCTAACTTAGGTTGTAAAGTAAGCTCATGGTATGATAATCTCGTTTCCAAGCATTTTCAATCCTGGGATCGGAAATCGAAGCCAATTCACGCGCAATTTTACTCAAATGCGACTGCGAAATCAGCGAAAAAATTCCTTAACGAATTGGTTAAAAAATCACCGTTTCCGATTTTGTCGATTCAGGTGGACGGCGGATCCGAGTTCATGGCCAACTTCGAAGAGGAATGCAAAAGTCTTGAAATTTCACTGATTGTGCTGCCGCCGAGACGCCCGGATTATAACGGAAGCGTCAAGCGCGACAACCGCACTTTTCGGGAGGAATTTTTACAATAAAAACAATCTGTTAGCCAATAATATCACAGAAATGAGAATAGAATAGAATTGGAGAAAGCGCTGTGGAAATACAACAATTATCACCCACATGCCAACTTGAACGGTGCAACCCCTATGGAGTATATTCGGACAAACTGCAGCTCTGGAGCAGTCTCATATGTATTGAACCTACACATTTTAAGAAAAGCCATTTTATATCTTTTTATTTTCATATATAATGGCTGGGGGATAGTTGGACGCTGAGGAGCGCAAACCCGGTCAGGTTCGGAAGAAAGCAGCCGTAGTGAACACCGAGCGGGTCGGCTGTCCCTTTGGCGCGTAAAGAGAAGGAAATTATGGCTGTCTACATTCCCCTTGCAACAAAGTACAGACCTCAAAAATTTAGTGAGGTCATAGGGCAAGATATTGTAGTTAAGATAATCACAAGAGGTATGCAGAAAAATCGACTCGGGGCTGCAATACTGTTTTCTGGAACTCGCGGTGTTGGGAAAACTACAATTGCAAGAATCCTGGCTAAGGCGTTTCGTTGTGAAAATCACGCGGATAACGATCCTGAACCGTGTTGTAAGTGTGAGTCATGTCTAAATTTTTTGCGCGGCAATCAAATAGATGTTGTCGAAATAGATGCTGCCAGTAATACCAGCGTTGACGATGTACGTGAAATTATAGAATCCAGCAGATACAAACCAACCATCGGCGAGTTTAAAATTTTCATCATTGATGAAGTTCACATGCTTTCCAAAAGCGCGTTTAACGCTCTGCTGAAAACTTTGGAAGAACCTCCCCCTCACGTAAAATTTTTGTTTGCAACAACGGAGACCTACAAAATTCCAGAGACTGTTATGTCGCGTGTTCTTAAATTTGACCTTAAAAGAATAGACGCAGACTTAATCGCTCAGTATTTGTCGTCTGTGTGTAATCGAGAAAATATCGCCGCAAGCGCAGAAGCGCTAGCATTAATTGCTCGCGCCGCGGATGGATCAATTCGTGATAGCCTTTCAATTCTGGATCAAGCGATAAATTTATCGGTTGGTAGTGAATTGTCAGCATCAGACGTAAAAGACATGCTTAACATTTCAGACGATAACGATGCCGTCGAGCTGCTTGATTTGCTTTTTTCAGCAAACGCAAAAAATGCAATTACAAAATATCGCGAGATAGTAAAAGGTAACGCCATAGGCACAAAAATTATAAATTCACTTGTGGATTATATTCACGTGTTAACATGCATTAAGGCTAATATACCTCCGTTGGAAGTGGTTGTATCAGACGATTTGATGCCAAAATTAATGAAGCTTGCTGAAAAAATTTCTTTGGCGGCTGTATCTCGTATTTGGCAGATGTTACTCAAGGGAATGGAAGAGCTAAAATTTTGTGAACGACCGGATGTTGTTCTGGAGATGTTGTTAATCAGAATCACTTATGCATCTGGCCTGCCTGATTTACAGGAGTTGATCAGCGGAATTGTAAAAAATTCGCCTAAACCCCTTGCAAAAAACGAAAAAATGCCTGATATAGTTAGTGGTAGATCGTCGGAGTCTTTGGTTGACGAGGTACTAAAAATGTTTCCGGATGCGAAAATACAATAATAGAGGGGAATGATGATGAATAATTTTAATCAATTGATGAAGCAAGCGCAGCAGATGCAAGCGAAACTAATGGAAGCTCAAGGGAAGATGAATGATCTTGAGATTGTTGGTACGTCCGGAGGAGGAATGGTCTCCGTGGTTATCAATGGAAAAGTAGATATAAAAAGGCTGATAATTGATCCTAAATTGATGTCTCCAGATGAGACAGATATCCTTTCGGATCTAATTGTTGCTGCATTTAGTGATGCAAAATCCAAACTTGAGTCTGAAATGGCAGAGCAAATGGGTGGATTACTTCCTCCAGGTATGAAAATGCCGTTTTTGGGTTAGTTTCCGCTAGCTAATCTGTTATAATGTGGAAAGTAATTGTCGAGATTGTGGGTATTGCCTTGGATATTGAGCATCTTCTTTTTTGTAAGGTTCCAGTGTTCCTCTCTTCCCACAAGAAACAAGGGAAATGCAAACGATACAGAATAAAAAGGTTCTTTTCATGATTTTTTCTCAATTTAACCAGGCTGATTATATAAAATATCTAGCGTTATCGATAGTTTTTATTTTTCAACAGAATTTGGGTGCGTACGAGTTACTTTCCCAAAAAAAAGTCGAAAAAATTAGTAAAGAAGATCTCGATGACAAGGAAGTGGCGATTCCTTTTGCTTCCAGCAAGGGATATTTGCCGGGTGGCATGTCGTTCTATAACAAAGTAATGAGCGAAGAAGGTAATGAATTCTCCATTGAGGATCTCAAAGGAAATGTCGTAGTTGTAGTTTTCTATACGACGTGGTGTCCAAGTTGTCCCATGGTTCTTCAAAATATGGACAATATCGTTGAAAAATTTAAAGAAGCGGGAGTCAGCAACGTAAAAATTGTAGCATTGAATATTGGGCAGGAAACTGTCAATGGGATCAAGTTTCACTACAAAGCACACAATATTCAACTACTTGACGTGTACAGTTCTGTTTCGCCAAAGGCAATGTCGAAAATTCGTGGAGTACCTGTCTGTTTGGTGTTCAATAAAGATGGGTCTCCGGTTTGGGGACATTTGGGGGCAGCTGAATATTGTTCTGATGAATTTGTCAGATATATAAAAAAGTTGGCACGGGAGTAGGTGAAGTTATGACTTGGATGGGAACAACTATTCTTTCTGTTAGAAAAGGCAATCAGGTCGTAATTGCGGGTGATGGCCAGGTGACCATGGGAAACACGGTTGTAAAAGCGAACGCTCGCAAGGTCAGATTTTTGGCATCAGGGGATGTTCTTGTGGGATTTGCTGGAGCAACAGCAGATGCTTTCACTCTGTTCGAAAGACTTGAATCAAAACTTGACCAATATCCAGGGCAGTTGCAACGCGCATGCGTTGAGCTGGCTAAGGATTGGCGCACCGACAAATATCTCCGTAAGTTGGAAGCAATGATGGCGGTGGTTGATAAAAATATTTCCCTAATTCTTACTGGAATTGGAGATGTTTTAGAGCCACAGGATGGTATTATCGGCATTGGATCCGGAGGCAATTTCGCATTAGCTGCAGCTAGAGCGCTCGCAGATCAAGATTTGTCCGCAGAGGAAATTGCTCGAAGATCAATGAAAATCGCTGCAGATTTGTGCATATATACTAATCATTCGATTATTTTAGAAAAAGTTAACATTGAGGGATAAATAATGACTTCGCTAACGCCGAACCAAATAGTATCTGAGCTGGATCGCTTCATTATTGGCCACAACAGTGCTAAAAAAGCCGTTGCAATTGCGCTGCGCAATCGCTGGAGGAGGCAGCAGGTATCGAGTCCGCTTAAGGAAGAAATTCTTCCGAAAAATATCCTCATGATTGGCCCAACCGGTGTTGGAAAAACAGAAATTGCCCGGCGTCTTGCGAAGCTTGCCGATGCCCCATTTATCAAAGTCGAAGCGACGAAATTCACGGAAGTTGGATACGTTGGTCGTGACGTTGAACAAATTATTCGTGATCTCTTGGAAATGGCGATTTCAAAAACGAAGGAGCAGCATCGTTTGCTTTTTAAGGAAGAAGCGAAGCAAAAAACCGAAGAGCGTATCATTAGTTCATTGGTCGGAGAGAATGCAAGTCAAGAAACCCGCGACAAGTTCAAAAAAATGCTGGATTCTGGACAGTTGGAAGACAAAGAAATTGAAATTAGTGTAACTGATAGTTCCCCTGGTCAATCATTCGATATTCCAGGAATGCCCGGTGCTCAAATCGGCATGATGAACATTTCAGACATGATGAATAACGCGCTCGGAATTAATAAAACGAAACTGCGTAAGGTTTCCATTAGGGATGCGCGTAAATTAATCGCAAATGAAGAGAGTGAAAAACTGATCGATCATGATAAAACCATTCGCGAAGCAATATTTTCCGTTGAGCAGAACGGCATCGTTTTTGTTGATGAAATCGATAAAATTTGCGCAAAAAACACATCTGGAGCAGACGTTAGTCGGGAGGGAGTTCAGCGCGATTTATTGCCATTGATTGAAGGATGCTCTGTCACAACAAAATATGGCACAGTGAAAACTGATTATATTCTTTTCATAGCATCCGGAGCTTTTCACGTGTCGAAGCCGTCTGATCTGCTGCCTGAGCTCCAGGGACGCCTACCGATTCGAGTGGAACTTACAAACCTCACCGAAGAGGATTTTTTCAAAATTTTAAAAGAGACTGACAGTAGTTTACTGAAACAATACCACGCTTTACTTAAGGTTGAAGGCGTAACTGTAGTTTTCATGGAGGATGGAGTTGAAAAAATTGCTGAACTAGCCGCCATTGTCAATAAAAATGTTGAAAACATTGGGGCGCGCCGTCTTCATACAATTATCGAAAAGCTGCTGGAAGAGATCAGCTTTTCAGCAGACACCAAATCCGGCGAAACCATTGAAATCGATGCGAAATACGTCGAGGATAAAGTTGGAAGTCTAGCTGTTCATCGCGATCTTTCACGATTTATTTTATAAAAAAATAGGATAAAATAAAAAAGGAAGTCCAACCTGCGCATTATAGTCAGTCTCACATGTATTGAATCTACATGAAACTTGCATTCAGATTGACATTTTAGCGTTGACGATCTACAATCACGACTGTGAAGTGGCTACGTTCCATTGATATTTGGGAGATAATTCGTGGATAGCAAGAAACAAGGATATCTCTTTTATATCTTTGGAGCGTGTCTTTATTCATTTTCTGATGCTATTATGAAGCATTTCATGCCAATTTATGGAGTGCATCAAGTTACATTTTTCCGCACGATATTTCGATTTTTGCCGTTCTTATTACTTGCATTTTACATTGGAGTAAATCCACTAAAAAGCAACAAAGTTAAAGAAAATACTTTCAGGGCTGTATTGGCTTCCTGTGGAACCTATGCATTTATGTGCGCGTACAGCTATTCTTCCATGACTGATGTGTTTGTTGTAGGATTAACAGCAGCTATTTTTGTAATTCCGCTAAGTATTTTAATACTAAAAGAAAAATTTTATCCAAAAAATGTCTTTGCTGTTCTCATGGGATTTTCTGGGATATGTCTTGCCATGAGGCCTGGACGCGGAATGTTAGATATTGGAATCTTATTTGCCGTAATAGGAGCGGTTATTTCTGCGCTCAACCAAGTAATCGTCAAAAAATTATCGTTCACAGAAAGCGAACTAACCATAATTTTCTATCATAATATATCCCTAACAGCCATTTCAACTATTACGTGTGCAACAACGTTCACAGCAATTACGTTGCATCATATTGCACTACTGTTTGTTGGTGGAGTAATTGGAGCAATTGCTCAATATTCAATCATTCATGCTTTCAAAATGTCGTCAAGTTCAGGATTAGCTTCAGCAGGATACTTTATGCTTATTCCAAATACTTTGTTCGACTTTTTTCTGTACGATAAAGCGCCGGACGCCTACATAATATTGGGACTATTTCTGATAATAGTCGGTTCTTTTCAGGCATTTACAATTCAATCAAAATTATAATTAAATTATATCTAATGTCATCCTTGCCAAAATATAATCCTATGATATTCTGAAACCAGTAGTTTTTGGCGAGAATGATGAAAATATACTTCGTTTGTTCTTCGAATGCTAAATCGAAAAGTGCTTTTCGGTTTATGGTGAAGCGATACGGCCAGGCAAACATAGATGAGGCTGATTGTATCGTTGTTCTTTCCGGCGATGGCATGGTTTTAAGGGCATTTCATGAAAACTACTTCCGTAAACTTCCTATTTATGGAATGAATCGCGGGGCGCTTGGTTTCCTCACAAATGAATATTCAAGGGAAAACCTTGAAGAAAGGATTCAAAAGTCTATCCAAATAAATTTCCACCCTCTGCGTGTAATTGTTGAAAAAAAAGATGGGGAAATTTTTACTGACATTGCAGTTAATGAAGTATATTTGCTAAGAGAAACACATCAATCGGCAAAAATACGCATAACAGTTGACGGTATCTTACGTATGAAAGAATTGGTTTGCGATGGCTTGATATCTGCGACACAAATAGGAAGCACAGCATATAATTACTCTGCTTTCGGACCGATAATTCCAATTGGATCAAATTTAATTGCGATCACTCCGATTAGCCCATTTAGACCGAGAAATTGGCGAGGCGCTATTCTTTCTGCGGATACTGTGCTAGATTTCGAGGTTATCGATAGCGTCAGAAGGCCAGTGTGCGCAGTGGCCGATTATGTTGAGTTCCGTCAGGCGCTTAAAGTACGTGTTTTTGAAGATAAGAGCACTACTCTTACTTTATTACTTGATAAAAATAACTCACTAGAAAAAAAAGTTCTTGACGAGCAATTCACTACATAGTTTTCTTTGAAATATCAATGTAGAAGTGCGTTAATGCATTTCACGTGGGCGCGTTATTGTCGAATAATCCTGATTTTGGAGTAAAAATTACGACAGTGCTAAGGTAATCCTCCATCCTCTGAGTTTTTCTTTTTAGTTGCATAAAATAAAATCCCATAGCTTTTTCAATAGGAACACTGCTGCACAACGTATTGTTTGAAAATGACCAATTGCTGTATTGATGATAACAAAACGAGCATTCAACTATAATTTTTATTTCATTTGAAGCAATTTTTAATCCAGGATATATTGAAGATGGATCACTGTCAGTTCTATACCTGACTATACTACCAACATGATCAGCGCATTCTACCCCCCCCCTTCTTCCAACTGAGTAGTAATCTGTATACGCATGTTTCAGCCAAATTACTGAGGCTTTTGTTCCATCAGAATTTCCAATTACACAGTAAACGTATATAGTTGGAAAATATCCAACCGGAAATGCACTTACTGGTTTTCCCAATCCTTTGTCTGGATATTGGGTAACACCTGGAAAAACAGTTAAAAATGCTGCGCTCATTGCATATTTAATATCGTCAAACGTAATTCTTTTATCTTTTCGTTTTTGAGAAATGTTCTGCAATATGCTCGCCATTTCGTGCGTCACTAACTCAATTCTCGACTGCATTCGCCTGTATTTTGGAATATCGTGAAGATAGTAGACAACTGCGATCAGTACCGGCATGGCAATGGCCAATTCGATAAAAATCGCTCCTACGCGAGACTTTCTAAGAGCCTGCCCCCCCCCCCCGTTGCATCATTGTCACAATCTTAGACAACATTTTCGCTCCAAAAGTTAAATATCCACCATTATGGAGCAGAAATGGTTAAGAAAATGTCAACATAATACTTCAATGTAAAAAAGCTCTATTTATGTCGGAGCATCATCGCTGAACAGCCCAGGGTTTGGTGTAAAAATAGCAACTGAGTGAAAGCATGTGTAAGATGTAGTCGGTATAGATATTACATACAACCCGAAATTTTTACGTAACTGAGAAGCATTAAATGTATTGATATGACAACACATGTCAAGTATAATTTTTGCCTCACCAACTTCTATTTCCAGCGAATTATAAACTTTTTTAGAATCTCTTTCAAAGCCGTTAACAACTGAATGATCCGATCCGTTATTAAACTGGCCAATACCACCAATACCACCCGTACCAGAATCCCAGCACCATCTTGTTAGGCTTTTGTTATGACCAGTACCGACTACATAATAAAGATACCATAAAGACTCATATCCAAATAAAGCTAAATACATACTTTTCCCAGGACAAATCACAAGTCCTGATGCGTATCGGATGTACGACAAATCCAGCCTTGTAATTCTTTTACCATGTTGCTGCATCATGCTCACTGCACAATGCGCAGCAAACTTCATCTTTTCATGCATTCGCCTGTATTTTGGAATATCGTGAAGATAGTAGACAACTGCGATCAGTACCGGCATGGCAATGGCCAATTCGATAAAAATCGCTCCTACGCGAGACTTTCTAAGAGCC
>JAISZX010000118.1 GCA_031284365.1 Holosporaceae bacterium | reverse complement strand
CCATTTAGACAGATTTTTACCAACATCGAGTGGAGCGACAGTTATTTTCACTAAGTATTTGTTCGGAAAGGATAATTTTGCGGTGCATGTTTCGTCTCCGGTGGTGGTTTCGTAAAAGCCAGAATCTGCGTTGCGGCCAACGTTTCCGCTAACTGTTTCATATTTAAGGATTTTTCGTGGCCCCTGGATTGTGCCGTTATACGCAGAACCGTCCAAGAATTTGCGCGAAGCATCCGAATAGTCAATGTCGAAGCGTATGCAATCGGATTCGATCATCGGGATTTCGGAAAAGTCGTTGTCGAATCCGAGGTAGGTCAGCTCATTTGGCTCGAACCAATCCGGCTTGTTTACGACCAGGATCAGCGCTTTCTGGCGATTTTTGGTCATTTTTGACGGTCTGGAGAGCTGTCCACCGGTTGGTGCTCCAACTGTGTCAACTTTTTCGCATTTCGTGTCATTCGTCCATTCTTGAAATAAATTATTCGCCCAAGTTATTGGAATAAAAAGAAAATTCGAGACATTGTAATCATCTACAAATGGCCCAATTACGTTCAGCAGGTCGCAGATTTTTCCCACATCCGCCTGCAGTTCAATGAGAAAATATGGTAGTGCCAGGTAGAAACTTAAATAATTGCAACCTGCGGTATTTCCAGTCCAGGTGTGTCTGATGTTCTGTCGTTTTTCGCAGGTCATGGTCAGAAAATTTGCATACCCCAGGTAGCAGGGATACATGTTCATGCGACGAAATTTCATGTTCTCATCAGTTGGATCTGCAGTGGAAAGCAAATCTCCTACGCACATTCGATTGCAACCATAGGTAGACTCAGCAGAGTATTCTCCGCGGCACATTATCGAGGTCAGCGGACAAGCATTCTCAAGATTGTCATAACATCTTCCCCACTGGTAGCCAGTAGTGCTTACTGCATTATTACTTACAGGATCCAATTCAAAATCACTTCCGACACGAGTCGGCGAGTCAGCCAAATTACTTTCCTCCAGTCCTGGAGTTCCGTAGAGAAAACAACCTCGGATATATGCAGGGCAGTCATTTTGACTTCCAAGAAATTTATCAACAACAAACGTGGAGATTGCCTGCGTCCAGGCATATCTATGTGGCGGAACTGACAACTTTCCCGAGTATGGAATCAAGCCGACGTTGACTCCCTTGGTAAACTCAAAGTTGTCGCGCAGAAATTTCTTAAACGCCTGCGCGATCTGATAAATCGGCGTTGATCTCATGTTTTTTACGTCACTATTCGCTGATATTGTTGCGCTGTTAATTTCTCCCCGGTTTGCAAAATCTACAGCAACAGGCGTTCCAGCCGTGGGCGTATTTCTGTCATAGTTATTGTTATTGCAAGCCGCTCCATTGACCGGAATCGCTAAAACTATGTCAACATTGCACTCAGCCGGAGTTGCATATCCTATATCGTCGTCGGCCTGAACTTTAATTTTGTTATCTTCAACGGATATTTGAACGGTGTCGTCGCTAGAGTTTGTCCTCTCCGTATAAGTTGTACTTTCCTGAGATTCAAGGTCCCATATGGTGCTGTAAAGACCTACCGTTGCATGTTCAAAGCGGCATGTATAGAGCGCTGCTCTGTATATGGTATATCCGTTGTCAGGAACGAAATCCCAGAACATATCTTCTGAAACCCAGTTACCTGAACTATCAGCTTTGAGCAAAAATTTGGGATCCTTGGGATTTCCATACATTATGCGATAAAAAGCATAATTACCTCCGTTTATATACAGGGCGCGCTTATTTGTGCTACTCATAGTCGTGTAGACCACAATTCTATCTGCGTCGCTCCACGACAATTTCAGTGGATTGTATGTACCTCTGGATTCCCCTTTTACTTTACCTACCTCCAATCCTGGAATCGCGCGATGCACTGGAGCGTCACAGTAGCACGGATTTTTGTTGTAAATGTCGTCTGCAATCCTGAGTAAACTTTTGTCCTGCTGATTCAGCGTAAGCCCCGGATTCCACTTTTTCGCAACAGCCAAAGCTGCCTCATTCGCGCACTTTTTGTAAAAATTGTTACCGCCAGTGTAAATTTGTGCATGATTGTAGCTAACAATGTCGACGCAATACTTCACCGCCAGCAGTAAAACCGGTATCAGTATGCACATCAGTATGAGAATGTATCCGCTGCTGGATTTTTTTATGATTTTTGAGGAGTGGAAAAAATTTGTAATACTTTGGAGAAAGATTTGGCAAAACTGCCGGAAGATTTGTCGAAATAGAGGGTAAAAACCCTCAAATTTCAGTGAGTTCTGCCCCCCCCCCCGTTGACACTTTAGGTAATTTTTCTTTAATCATCCACTTGTCAAAACAATTTCTCATAACACAAAAACTCCATCTCAATCACAAAATAAACACAAAAATTGTTTATTTCCGGTTAATATCGCAAAAAAAATAGTGCAATCACATTGATAAAAAACACTTGCATTTTTCTTCAAGATGATGTACAGTGGTGCAGATTAGGAGGGGAAGGTGCCCCTCCTGGAAGTTTTAAACATTTGGTAAAATGAAATATGAGTCTTTATGAAAATATTTTTATAGGTCGTCAGGATCTGTCTCAGCAGCAAATGGAAGCTCTCGGAGTGAGTTTGTGTTTGTTCGTTACTCAAAATGGGGGCGAAGTTATTCGTGGTGAGTATTGTGGTTTTAGATGGTTGGCTTACCCAGTCAAAAAGAATCGCAAGGGGCACTATTATATAATACAAATGAAAGCAAATAGCGCGTTGGTTGCTGAGCTGAATCGCATCATGAGAATTAATGAGGATATTATTCGTCATTTAATTGTTGGGGTTGATAAGTTTGCAGATCACGATAATTTGATTTCCCAGGCGAAAGCGTTTGGAGACGACTTCGGCCCGATGAGAGACGCCGGGTATCGCGGTGCTCGCAGCAAGACGGCTGAATCGGAGCAAGAAGAAGTGCAAGGAGCTGTTGTAAATGAGGTCCAGGAATGAAAATGAGAAACGATAGAAAGGATGCTAAGGGTAAAGACAAGGCTCCTTGGAAAAAGAATAACTTTAAAAAGAAGACGTGTCCGTTTGAAAGCGGAGTGATGAAAATTGATTATAAGGATCCTCGCACTTTGCAGAAATTCACTTCGGAAAGGGGGAAGATTATGCCGTGCAGAATATCCATGGTTTCGGCTAAGAAGCAAAGAGAACTCGCGATTGCAATTAAGAGAGCGAGATATCTTGCTTTGCTGCCGTATGTTGCGCAATAATCAGCAACCGCTGGTTTGGGGGTAGTTTTTGCCACCCCCTTTTTTTTGTAAGGGAAGTTTGTTTTTGTTGTATGACTCTCTTCCAAATCTCCACAATTTTGATGACTGTTACATCGATCAATGTCATAATATGTGTTGTTTCGGTCTGTAGTTAGGAGATATAAGTGAGACCTTATGTTATTGTTATGGGGAATGAGAAAGGCGGTACTGGCAAGTCAACCGTAGCGATGCATATTACAGCGTATTTACTTAACAATGATTTTAAAGTTGGAACGATTGACGTTGATGCTCGACAGGGGACGTTTACCAGGTATTTTGAACTAAGAAAAAAAGCCGGCAGTGATCTGAGACTTCCAGAGCACGTAGCAATCCACAGAAGCGAAGATAATGACAGAGAAAGAGCGAGAATTGCAGATACAGAATCATTTAACAGTGCGATGAAGCAGTTGTTCAGTAGTGATTTTATCGTGATCGATACTCCGGGAAATGATACTACGTTATCACAGATAGCGCACTCCTATGCCAGCACGCTGATTACTCCACTGAACGATAGTTTTGTAGATCTTGATGTATTGGTAAAAGTATCTAATGGAGACACAAAGACGCTCAGACCAAGTATTTATGCAGAAACTGTATGGAACCAGAGAAAAGAACGAGCGAGAAGAGGTGAAAAACCAATAGATTGGATCGTCATCAAGAATCGTCTCACTACTCTGTACACAAAAAACGGACGCGATACAAATATTGTGCTTGAAGCGCTTTCCAAAAGGATAGGGTTCAGATTAGGAACCGGATTTTGCGAACGCGTTATCTTTAAGGAGCTGTTCCTATCCGGATTGACTTTGTTGGATTTGGAGAAAGCTGGCACGCAGCTCAATATATCTCACGTTGCAGCAAGGCAAGAACTCAGAGAATTGATTACTTTCATGAAATTACCGAATTTATAAATGTTGGAGGCGTTTTTTTGGTCTGTGTAGTTCAAAAATTTGGTGGAACCTCTGTGGCCACTTTGGAGAGAATAAAGAATGTAGCGGATATAGTTGCTGGTTCGCACAAAAAAAGAAATAGCGTTGTCACAGTTATTTCTGCAATGGCTGGAGTTACGAATAAATTTATTGGATATGTCAGGAATATGAACGCCTATGAGGGAGATCCAGAGTATGATCATGTCGTTTCATCTGGAGAATTAATCACAGCTGGATTGTTAGCTATAGCGTTAAAGAACCTAGGACTTCAAGCTAAATCGTACTCGTCATGGCAGGTGCCGATACTCACGGACAATAACCATGGTCACGCAGTTATTCAGAAGATTGATCCAGTCAATCTGCAGAAGGATATGGCAAATGGGATCATTCCTGTTGTATGTGGATTCCAGGGAGTGAGTCCTGAAAATCGAATAACAACGCTGGGAAGAGGCGGATCGGATCTCACTGCAGTTGCTGTTGCTTCAGCGATTAATGCCGATCTGTGTGAAATATACTCGGATGTGGATGGAGTTTACACAATTGATCCAAATTTGTATCACAAAGCAAAACGAATTGACGGCATAAATTACTACGAAATGTTGGAAATGGCTTCACAGGGAGCGAAAATCCTTCAAGAACAATCTGTAGATTATGCAATGAGAAACAATGTGATTATTAGAGTTGCATCAAGTTTTGTCGAAAATGCCGGAACTATTATCTCTGATAAAATCCAGCCACGAGATTTTCGAGGACTGGCTGTGACTCCTAGCCTATCTCGGATAAGAATTTTTCATAGCGGATGTGAGAAGAGTGTCGCAGATCTTCTGAAGCAAAATTACATTAATGCAGAAGTTATAAAATGCGACAATCCATCAAAAATAGACGTCCTTGTTGACAAAAAGAAAAGCTCAATTGCTATCAATTTATTGAAAAATTGTGATTTTATAAAAAGCGCTCGACAAGTAGTTGCGCGTCCTTCATCTCGCATCAACGTAATTGGATCATCTATCTCCCCTGCAATAGCAGATAATTTAGTTGATGTTTTAAAATCAGAGAAAATAGAAACTTTTGCAGTTTCTGTATATTCTCATAGAGTTGATTTGATAGTTTCAGGGAACAAATTGTTAGAATCTATTGCTATATTGCATAAACATTGTGGATTAGAAAAATGAAAATCTTAAAATTAATGGAACGCGGAGCAAAAATTCTTGGATCACAGTACGCAATTCTTGGTGGCGCCATGACATGGATTTCGGAATCGAACCTAGTGTCATCAATGGCAAACGCTGGCATATTTGGAGTCCTTGCTTCTGGAGCAATGGACGGTAATATTCTCAAAAATGAAATTGAATCAACTCAAAAGAAAACACAAAAAAAATTTGGTGTGAATATAATTCTAATGAATCCCAAATTACATGATCTTATTGAAGTTTGTGGAGAAAAGAAAATTTCACATCTTGTTTTGGCTGGAGGAATTCCGGACAAAGCGATAATTGAGAAAATTCACTCCTATGGAATGCAGGCAATAACATTTGCTCCTGCGCAATCCATCGCAAAAAGGTTATTTAAACATGGCATAGACGCACTGATTCTCGAAGGAAGTGAAGCCGGCGGGCACGTTGGACCTGTTTCCACAATGATCTTGGTTCAGGATATATTATTGAATATGGTTGGGTATCCAATCTTTATCGCAGGTGGCATTTTAAGAGGAGAGATCATAGCATCAATGATGCAATTGGGGGCCGTAGGATGTCAGCTGGGAACCGTTTTTGCCTGCTGTAAAGAATCAACAGCCCATGAAAATTTCAAGAATGTTCTTCTGAAAGCAAACGGAAGAAATGCTGTTACTCCAGTGCAATTAGACAAGAAATTTCCAATTTCCCCTGTGCGTGCCATCGCAAATATCGCTACAGAGGAATTTATTGCCAAACAGCGCGAAATCCTCACTAGATTTGAAAATGGAGAAGTTGCGCTGGATAATGGACGGCTGTCACTTGAACACTTTTGGGCCGGATCACTGCGTAGAGCAGTCTGCGAAGGTGACGTCGACCATGGCTCGCTTATGTCAGGCCAAATAGTCGAGATAGTAAAGGAAGAACGATACATTAACGATATAGTTGCTACCATTCTCCGCGAAGCAGAGGATTTTTTAACAAAAGCTTAAAAATCAAAAGTTTTTTTGATTAACATTACGTTTAATGTGTAATATAGTTATGTTGTGTTAAATAAAAGGAAATAAAAGGTGATAAAGAAAATTGTTGGATGTGTCTGTTTGATAAGCTGTTTTTATTCTCACTCGATGAATATCAGTGATTTTGCAGAAGGATTTAGCGATGAAGCCTTCAAAAATAGGAAGGAGTTATATAATAATAACAGTCGCAGTAATTTCATTGAAAGGCATTGCACGGAAAATTATATTTTCAATGAAATACTCAGTGAAGTATATGGTGTTGCTGCGCAGTATCCCGAAATAGGACTATATCTCATAGATCCAGATGAAGTATCATTTTACACTGTAGATGGAAATGGTCTCATAGAATTTCGAAAAATTTTGAATGATAGGTATAATCTGCTGATCGCTAGAAATGATCTAACAGACGCAGCCAAAAAAAATTATGTGGACTGTATTAGGAGTGATGATAATGAGATAGCCGCCGATTTCTTGGCCGAAATATTATTACAGTTTGGATATGTACCTAGATCTCGTCGCAGTTAATAAAATCCAACTTGCGCGCACAGTAAAATGTGCCTGTATTGTAAGTGGTAGATAGTTTTTTCGGTATTTAAGTGGAGGAGTTCAGAGCCATGGTACGTATCATGGATTGTGTGGTGCAATTTCTCCACATTAATTTCTGGAAAGTTTCATAAATTTAGCACAATGTTTGCAGAATGTTTGCAGTTCCTTGTGGCAACATCAACTATGAAGAGTATGATGGAGCGAGCGAAAATTATTAAGAAAGTACGGTGCCCCCATTTTTTAGACCAGATTTTGTCGATTTAGAGTTTCGACGAAACTTTATATGTTTTCGATAATTCCGACGTCGGAACTTCTTCCTTCAACGATGATAATACAACCTAAAAATATCGTGGATTGAGAAAAAGATTGTACTTTTTCTTGTAAAAACATCTTCAGTGCAAAAATTGCGGACTTTTCTTTAATGATTAATAACAATTACTTAACACGCATAGAACATACAGTTTAGTTGTTAATTTTTTTTATTCGTAGATTCCTCTTAATCGCGGAAAAATATTAATTTCAGGAACAATGGCACGATTTTTGCTCAATAGATCGTTGAAGTTATGTGTTGAGGTAAAAAGTGTTTTTGTTGAGTATTATATTCGTATTCTTTATAGCTTTATGTTCTTCATCAGTTCTTGAAGCAGAGCAAATTTCTCAAAAGCCAGCGGATGGATATTTTGCACAGCACGATTTGTGTGAAAGCGAGATAGCTATTGCTGAAAAAAAATATGGAATTCCACATAGGTTGTTTATGGCTATTGGAACAGTAGAATCTGGACGCGCAGATAGTTCTAACAGAAAACGCCCGTATCCGTGGACAGTGTGCGTAGCTGGAAAGAGCTACTATTTTTCAACAAAGAGCGCTGCAATAGCCGCCGTAAAAAGAATTATGGCTCAAGGAAAGAGAAATATCGATGTTGGATGCATGCAAGTAAATCTTATGCATCACAGCAACGCCTTCAAAACTCTTGAAGAGGCCTTTACTCCAAAATATAACGTTGATTATGCTGCAAGATTTTTTCTTGATCTAAAAAATACATATAACTCGTGGACACACGCTGTTGGATACTATCACTCTAAATGTGAAAAATACTACAAACCTTACTGTGCAACAGTTTATAACGTCTGGAATAATGTGAAAAATAGGACAATTAACTCTTCTCCAAGAGTTCAGCAAGCAGCATCGGACATAAAATCTAAAATTTCTTTTATGCCATCATATTATTCACTAACGGATAGTAAAATTTCGGAAAAACTTCACAAATTGGGACGGCAGACTCTTAGTAGGAGTGCGCCAAAGTTTTTTGCAAAAAACAATTAATGGCGTATAGTCTTTTCAAAAGTAGGATTAGCATGAAAATTTTGGTGTGTGGCGATATCGTTGGTAGATCTGGCAGAGAGGTGGTGTTTAATCATATTTCCGGTCTTAGAAAAAATATGCTTCTGGATTTAATAGTATTGAACGTGGATAATGCTGCCCACGGTTTTGGTATAACGCGCGATATGGCATACCAATTTTTAGACGGTGGAGCGGACGTTCTGACCGGAGGAAATCACCTCTTCGATCAAAAAGATGCGATCGGACTACTGGCAGGTGAAAAAAGATTTCTGCGTCCAGCAAACATGCCGAGCATTGTTCCGGGAAGTGGAGTCTTCGAGACAATCACTTCCAAAGGTTTAAAAATTGTCGTAGTTCATTTGATAGGACAGGTAAATATGCCTATCATCGGAGAAAATCCGTTTTTTTTCATGGATAAATTACTTGTTAAATATCAATTGGGAAAAAATATTCAAGCAATTGTCGTTGATTTTCACGCAGAGGTCACATCTGAAAAAAATGCGCTCGGACATTATCTTGATGGTAGAGTTTCAGCAGTCGTTGGAACTCATACCCATATACCTACTGCAGACGAGCGAATTCTTGCGCATGGCACTGCATTCCAAACGGACGTTGGAATGTGCGGAGACTATGATTCGGTCATCGGAATGCAAAAAAATATTGCTGAAAAATTCATCAAAGGATATTCAAATAATAAAACATCTCCTTCCCCTGGGGAGGCGACGCTCTGTGGTACTATTATAGACATTAATGATAAGACGGGACTTGCCGATGCCATAAACTCCATCAGAATTGATGGCGTTCTACATCAGAGTACATAATTTGATGTCAGCACTTAATGAAATATGTTCCAAGGTATTTGTTTTTACTTTCTTCATGGTGGTGTTTATTTTTTCCGCTAACTTTGCAAACGGATTAATGTACTGCGCGATATTTGCTGTAACGATTTTACAAAAAAAGTATGTTGGCATGCTTGATGTTTTCATTATTTCTATATTTTGGGACATCTACTCGTGTTCTTTCATTGGAATTACATTTGTTTCTGCTATAGCTTTTTTTGCAATTACGAAAAAATATAGAATGACGTTTCGTAATTTTCCAAACAGCATTGGATATCTCTTAATGTCTCTCTGTTTTAGCAAATCAGTTGTGTTTGCGTTAGTAAATTTGATTGGATATCGTTTTGACATCAATTCCAATTTTATGCAAATATTATTCGCACTACTGATATACACAGTCTATTACTTCAGGGTAATCATGCTTGAAGAGAATAGTGATGCATAACGTTTTGATGACAGTAAATAACAACGCAAACTGTGGATTTTAAGTTTTTTTCCCCAGATGCGTGTTAGAGAATGTTGCACTGGATTCTCCATTTTGCCAAAAATGATAAATGCAATTACTGATTGTCATCTTTGCAAACAAAACGAGCGAGAATCCAGTGGATGAACATAATCTACTTCCAGAATCTACTCCTGATGCTTTTCATCTTCTAGTTTAGATTCCTGGAGCACAATAGGTTGACTATCAACAATCAACTCAATTCCAAACTTCTTAGCATAATCATACCATGGATTAAGAGTGCTGGCTTCTAAAACCTCTGAGAAATGATCATATTTACAAAAATAATGTGTAGCCTTGAATGCCCCTTGCACCAACGAAGCATCCAATGCAATTTCTTTTTTATATGCATACTCAATGATCATTACTCCGAAATTAGTTACTACTCAGGTATCTGGAAATTTTATTTACAAAATCAGATATTTTGAGATATAATAGCCATACAAATTGGTATTCTATTAGAGAAGATAGCCATATTGGAACAAGAAAATCTGCGGCTCAAGGCGATATTTGATAAAAACTCAGGCAACTCTTCAAAGCCGCCATCGAGCAATGGGTTTAAAAAAATTCAAAATTCTCGGGAGAAATCTGCC
>JAISZX010000054.1 GCA_031284365.1 Holosporaceae bacterium | reverse complement strand
CACCCTACCTCACTTCATGATAGGTTAGCAATTCCTGATCACATTTTAAACATACAAGGATTCGAGCACCGGAGCGACGCAAAAATTACCGGAAGAACGAAGGTTTCGAAAGAGGTCTAATGGATATAATATCTCAAAATATCTGATTTTGTAAATAAAATTTCCAGATACCTGAGTAGTAACAGAAATAGTGGGACAGGAGTGGGACAAAATTATTCACAATTTTATTTAATTGGCTTTGAGTTTTGATGATTTTTTCCTGAAACTTCAGATGGTTGCGGGGGGAGGATTTGAACCTCCGACCTTCAGGTTATGAGCCTGATGAGCTACCAGACTGCTCAACCCCGCGACAACAAAAGAACATTTATCACTATAATTTAAAATATTCAAGCATATAAATTCAATATATCACTCTTAATGTTGTTTTTTTAGAGTGTGATAGTTCAGCGGTTTATTATGCAGGAAGTAGTTGTATTTTTCAACATATTTTTACAACTCAGAATTTGCGTCGCATAGTTCCTTGCATATGGTATAAATTTATACGCCGATCATCTTTATGCTGTTCCAACACTAAATATACGCAATCTACAAAGCATAATACTGGCAAGCATCCTGTTTTTTTTAATTCGATGAATGGTGAGAATCTCTTGTTATTTTTGTCGATTTTATATAATATAATGTAAGCGTTAGAGAGGGTTGTTTTTATGAAGAAGAATGTGCATCCGGATTATCATGAGATAAATGTTGTTATGACAGATGGTTTTGCTTTTAAAACCAAGTCTACGTGGGGTAGGGAAGGCGATACTATGAAGCTAGATATTGATTCTAAGTCTCATCCTGCGTGGACTGGTGTTCGCCAGTTGGTGGATACAGGCGGGCAGCTCGCAAAATTTAAAAATCGTTATCAAGGATTCGGCATCAAAACTTCTTGATGTTTTTATGCTGTAGTTAGTAAACGAAAACACTTGATAGAGGGAAATTGTGCATTAGATCAGTTAAAAGTCTGCTAATATCTGCTGTGTTTTTAGCTGGGGTGTGTGGGGCGGAGTACTCTCCGGCGGTGAGTGCTTCTGTCGTTGTTGACGCTAAAAATTGCGATGTGATCTACTCGTACAATGCTGATGTGAAAACTCAGCCGGCATCTTTGGCCAAGATGATGACGCTGTTGCTGACTTTCAAAGCGTTGCAGCGTGGGGTTATATCTTTGAATACAATGATCAGCATTTCTCCGCATGCTGCTTCGCAAAGTCCGTCTGTTCTTGGACTAAAAAGCGGGGAGTCCATTAGTGTGCGCGACGCTATTTTGGCATTGATTGTGAAATCTGCAAATGATATCGCAGTCGCGCTGGCTGAGCGCATTGGAAAGAGTGAAAGTTTGTTTGTAGCGATGATGAACAGAGAGGCGAAGCGCCTTGGAATGAAATCAACAACATTTTGTAACTCATCTGGATGGAAAGATCCTCGACAGCAAACAACTGCTAATGATATGGTGAAGCTAGCGAAGGCTTTGCTTGACGAATGCCCAGGGTATTATCATTACTTTTCAAATAAGCAGTTTTATTTGAAAGGTAAGTGCATAAAAGGGCATAACGCTTTGCTTGGGAAAAGGGGTGATATCATCGTAGATGGTATAAAAACTGGATTTGTTAATGCTTCAGGATTTAATCTGGCAACTTCGGCAGTGAAGGGGAAAAATCGCCTAATCGCAGTAGTTTTGGGTGGCAAGACCAGCAGAGAGCGTGATAATTTAATGGATATACTTTTGAAAAAGGGATTTTTAAAATTGAAAAATCTCGAAATGTTAAAAAATAGGCAGAAAAGCAGTAAAGCTGCGCAGAACAAATCAGATGGACAGCCAAAAATTGTACCTGCGCTTGATAGGCAGACAGTCCCGGATACTCTTGGAATTTATAATAAAATCAGTAAATTAACACAAAATAATGAGATAAAAAATGAGTAAAATAGTATTAACACATTTGGATAATGGAATTCGCGTTGTAACGAATAGTATGGAGAACTTCGAAAGCGTTGCTCTTGGTTATTGGATAGAAGCCGGCGGAATTCGCGAAAACGAAAGCAATTGCGGTATATCTCACTTCCTGGAGCACATGGCTTTCAAGGGAACTACTTCACGCAGCGCAAAGCAAATAGCTGATGAAATTGAATCAGTTGGTGGGTTTTTAAACGCATATACATCAAAAGAGACAACGGCGTTTCATGCGAAAGTTCTCAAACAAGATCAAGGACTTGCCATAGATATCCTGTCAGATATTCTGCAGAATCCAACATTTCTTGCAGATGATCTGGAGAAAGAGCGCAGCGTAATACTTCAAGAAATATCTCAAACTCAAGATACTCCTGACGACATCATATTTGATCATTTTCAGAACGTTGCGTTTGCTAATCAGTCGCTGGGACGATCTATTTTGGGTCCTGTGAACGTCGTTTCGCGTTTAACTGCTGGTGACCTGCGTGAGTACAGATCTAAATACTATAACGCCGATAATATAGTTTTCGGGGCGGCCGGCAATGTTGATCACTGTGAGCTGCTAGACCTTGCCAGCGGATACTTCTCAAGATTTAAAACGTATACTACTCCAATTCATAACGAACAATATAAATATGTCGGCGGAACTTATTCTGATATTCGAGATCTGGAGCAAACGCATGTGGTAATTGGATTTCAGGGGGTGTCTAGTTTAGATGATGATTATTATACATCAACGATAATGTCGTCAATTCTTGGCGGTGGAATGTCATCAAGATTATTTCAGGAGGTTCGAGAAAATCGAGGATTGGCCTATAGCATCTACTCATTTTCTTCATCGCATAGAAGAAATGGGGTGTTCGGAATTTATGCTGCAACTTCCGCCGAAAAACTTGAAGAATTATCAGATGTAGTTGCATGCGAGCTAATGAAGATCTGTGACTCTGTCTTAGATCAGGAATTGGAAAAAAACAAAACGCAATTTAGAGCTGGTTTGCTTATGGCAAATGAAAGTAATTCTTCTTCCTGCGAGCAGATTGTAAATCAAACGTTAATTTTCAAGCGTCCAATTGATCGAGATGAAATTCTACAAAAAATAAATAATATCACAACAGATGATGTGAAAAAGCTGGCGGCCAAGATGATGTCTTCCAATGTTTCGATTGTTACAGTTGGAAAAAAAGACGCAGAATCTGTTCTAAAGACTCTGCAAAATCACGGAATACGGTAGATTTCGGCATGGTTTTCTCTTGGAGTTGCAGCAAAGGAGCAGCTGTTATTTTAAAAAGGCTAACATGCTCCAGTACTTCGTGAATTTACGTATCTATAAGAAAAAACCATGGGCGTCAGGCTTCCTTTAGGCTGGTTTTTTAGATGACGTTTGTGCCATCGTTTTAGGTCTAGCATGTGCCATCGTTTTAGGTCTAGCAATTGATCTTTTAAGATCATCTACAGGAACTTCATCTCTAGAGACGACAAGACCAAATGCTTTCATGTTTTTCTTAAAAAGCAATCTGTTCTGTTCAATATTTTCCCCTGATAAGAAAACATCATCAATTTCATTATAAAAAAAAGAATCTCCACTATGAAGATCTCCAATCCATTCTGAATCAAAATTTATATTGCACTCCTCGTCAAAAATTTTATTCATTTTTATCCCACAATAGTATAGCTGAAAAATCGGAAGTTTCTCAAGTGCATCCTCAAGCGATGTCTTTGGAATGACAGGTACTCTTCTTTGATCGGAAGTATCGAAGTTATCAAGACAAAAAT
>JAISZX010000017.1 GCA_031284365.1 Holosporaceae bacterium | reverse complement strand
AAAGAGCTATAGCGTCGCAGATGTCATCAGCAGAGTTTGATCAGGTACAGGTAGATATTTCTGACGACAAGAAGAATATCTTCCGTTCCAATGGCAGTACGCTAAAATTTGAAGGATTTATTAAGGTTTATGTGGAAGGAAAAGACGAACAGCAAGAGAATGAAGTTTCTGGACTTCTACCTCCTCTTGCGAAAGGTGATCTCACTCCGATGAAAAATTTAGAAGCTTTACAGCATTTTACCACACCTCCGCCTAGATTTTCCGAAGCAAGCTTGGTCAAGAGACTGGAAGAACTCGGCATCGGCAGACCCTCCACCTATGCGACGATTTTGCAGGTTTTGCAGGATCGGGGATACGCTAAACTTGTGAAGAAGTTTTTTATTCCGGAAATTCGCGGACGTCTTGTAACAGCATTCCTCACGAATTTTTTTTACAAATACCTGGAATATGGATTTACGGCTGATCTGGAGCAGTCGCTGGATGATATTTCCGATGGTAGTAAATCGAAGCTCGAAATTCTGCAAAACTTTTGGCAGGAGTTTTACGCAAACGTCGATAAAATCAGAGAAATAAAAATTTCCGATACCATTGACAAGCTGAACGACACACTAGGATCTTTCTTATTTCGAAAGGATGATGGTAGTGTATCCCGTATGTGTCCGGAATGCCAGGTAGGAGAATTAAGCTTAAAGATAGGGCGCTTTGGGTCTTTTATCGGATGCTCCCGCTATCCGGAATGTAATTATGTAAAAAAATTGGACTCTTCTTCGATTTCTGAAAATAAAGAAACACCGGAATGCTTACCGGAATATCCAAAACTTCTGGGGCAAGATCCGGCTGATGAAGCGGAAATAAATTTAAAACATGGACCTTATGGATTTTATATTCAAAAAGATCAAAAAAATAAAGAATTTTTTACTAAAGCTCAGAAAAAAACGAGTAAAGAGAAACCAATCCGCACATCAATTCCGAGTTTTATAGATCCTAATAGTATTAATTTAAGCACAGCTCTTTCTCTCCTGCAGTTTCCTAAAGTATTAGGTCAATACAAAGGGCACGATGTCAAAGTTGGCATTGGTAAATTTGGACCATATGTGTTATTTAAAGGGAAATATGTATCGGCGCCAAAGTCTGATGTGATTTTTTCTATGAATTTGGACGATGCGGTAGAGTTGATAAATAATAAAAGAAAGCAGGAAAAGTACGATCTTTGACACGAATCAGTTCATAAAAAAAAGTTTATACAACATCTTAGTAGTTGCTTTTATGGAATATATGGCATTATTCTGTAAATGTTATATAGTTGTATATAAGTCGTTAGATGGGGGATTGACATGATTGATGCTGTGATAATTTGTGTTTATGTGATTGTGACATTAATTGTTGGTTATTTTGCTGGCCGTCATGTAAAAACTATGAGAGATTTTTCTGTTTCTGATAAAGCGTTTCCTACTACTGTGTTGGTGGCTACTATTTTTGCGACGTGGATGGGCGGTGATGATTTGATTGGTGTCAGTGAACGCATATTCACTGTTGGTATTATTTTCATTATAGTGCAATGGGCACAGTTTATTAGTCTGGCTATTCATGCTTATGTAATAGCGCCCAAGATAGTCGCTGATTTTTCAGACAAGATATCTGTCGGAGAGATTATGGGAGCGCTATATGGGAACATCGGCCAAGTGGCTTCAGGGATTGCCAGTGTTTTGTTCTCGGTAGGCTATGTCGCCGTTCAAACGAGTTCAATTGGTTATGTATGTAATTTGTTTTTCGGAATTTCTCATACTTATGGTAGCCTCATTGGAAGCTTTATAATCATACTATACTCGACCTTTGGTGGCATTCGTGCAGTTGTATTCACGGATGTCTTGCAGTTTTTTGTTTTGATTATAGGTATTCCTCTTATGGCAAGTGTAGCTTTAAATAGCGTTGGTGGTTTCGAGGGATTGATATCTCATCTACCTGCGAGTCATATAAGTATTGATACTTCGAGCAGAACGTTCTGGGTAAATGTAGTGTTTTTTATAGTTTGTGCATTTCCATTTTTTAATCCTGTGCTGATTCAAAGAATTCTGATGGCTAAGAGTGCCAAACAAGCCTCAAATTCTTTGATTATTGCGGGTTCTTTGTATATGCCGTTTTATGCGGTAATTGCAATAATCGCTCTGTGCGCCGTCGTTATATTTCCAGATACAGATCCGAATAACGCGTTTTTGAGCATATTGAACCATTCGTTACCTCCGATCGTCAAAGGCATTGCGGTTTCTGGAGTGTTAGCAGTAATAATGTCGACAGCGGATTCGTTCCTTAATGTCTCTGTGGTATCCACCGTGCGCGACATCGCAGCGGTTCTTGTGCATAAGAAATTTAATGATCGTCAAGAGTTGATTTTTTCCCGCTTTGCTACCATAGCATACGGAATAGCATCTATATTTATATCAACTTGGTTTTATAGCATGATAGACTTTTGGCTATATTTCTCAAATTTTTGGGCGCCGACAGTAATAGCTCCCATGATTCTTTACATGTTTAACATAAAAACCAGTATAAAAATTTATATAACTAGTGTAATTATAGGGTTGTGCTCTATTGTTGTTTATAGGAATATAATACCGGAGGATTTTAACATGATAAGTCAACTTTTTGGTATGAGTATTACGTTGATATGCATGTTGGTCGCGCACAAAAGGAGCCAGAAATATTCGACTCTTGGATCCAATAGAATCTGAAGATGTCATATATTTGTTCTTTGCTTAGACAGATATTGAGGTTCTCTGAATCGCAAGTTGAAAAACATGATGCGAGGTATATAACGTTCGGGATATTCTCGACGATAAATTATATGCTGCCGATGTATATGTTTTCCCAGAATCATTTCGGAAATATCTCGGTACTCTCCATAAGATTAACAGCAATTTTGCTGAGTTTTTTTCTCTCTGTTTCCGATATGTGGTATCGCCCGCTGAAAGAATATCTTCCCATATATTGGCATTTCACCATAATGTTCTGCCTACCCTTCATGGTTACATACATGACATTTTTTGATGGAATATCTATATTTTGGATAATAAACATTGCTTTGGCATTGATGCTAGGATTGATTTTGTTGAATTTTTTGAGTTTTGTTATTCTGTTCCCGGTAGGAATAGTCTTAGCAGTTACCATTGCTAATATACAGGGACTCGATGCTCGTTTGGTTATGCCGAACTATCTATTATTCCCATCCTTTTATCTTTTGCTCTTTGTATTTGGAATAACTATCATCTTTTTCAGGAACAAAGAAAAAGAATACAGTGGAAAAATTCAAGCTATGAGAGCACTCGCCGGATCGATAGTGCATCAGATTAGCACGCCAGTATCTACAATTTCTATGTTAGTGACAAATATTAAATTTTTAGATATGACAGAGAGAGATCTTTTCATCCTGAATGACAAAAAGCAACGTATAGAAAAAGAAATTATATATATTCATGATACAGTAAACATAATTCTTACAAGATTATCTAGTGATGCTACGCCTCTCATTTGTACTTCCGTTTCAGCCAAAAATTTTATAAGTGAAGTTATTGATCGATATCCATTTACCGAAAAAGAACGTAGTCTGGTGCAGATTAATATTGAAGAGGATTTTATCCTTAACATTAATAAGCGATTTATGACTCATATTGTATTTAATCTTTTGCAAAATGCTTTGTATCAAATAAAAGAGGCTCAAAAAGGCGAGATATTTATTGCTGTTTATCAAAATAGAAAGAGAAAGATTATATCCATAAAAGATACGGCAACAGGAATTCCTAAATCTAAAATCGAGAGTATATTTAGCCCGTTTATTACATCAAAAAGTGAGGGAACAGGGATAGGATTATATTTTTGTAAAAAATTCATAACGGCAATGAATGGTAATCTAAATTGTATATCAGAGTACGGGAAATATGCGGAATTTATTATAGAATTTTAATCGATTGCTTGAACTAGAGAGCAACGGACTTTTGCAGGCATATTTTTACGAGGATCTGTTATTGCTTTTGGTTAAGAGCTATTTCGGGTTCGATTAGAGCAAAGGAAATCAAAACAGTAAATACAGAATTGCTAAAAAATTTGGGATATGCTCCAGGAGGAATATTTACGATTTCCATGATTGAAGATGCTACGGTTATTATCGATTCAAAAATTTCAGAGTTCTGCTAATCATTAATCCTGTTTGTTAATAGTGGATTAGTGTATATAGGAAAAGTATATGATTTTTTGATATTGAGATTTGAGCAAGTACTTAAAGAGGATAGAGTGATGAGAGGATTAACAGGTTTAAATTTGGTAGAATTTGAAGAGCTGTTACCGGCATTTGAGAGGATTTTATTTAAGGTAAGCAATTTGAAAGACAGGAGTTGAGCGGTTGGAGGATGCAGTAAAGGTATTTTACCCGACCTGCGTCACAAACTTTTTTACATACTTTTTTTATATGAAGGCCTATCCGACATTTGACGTTGCAGCATTTATTTTTGGTACAGTCAGGAGTGTAACATTTGAATGGAAAAGCAAGCTATTGCCTGCATTAGATGGTGCTTTGGATCGAGTTATCACACTTCCGAAGCGCCAAATTAGATCCATTAAGGAGTTTTTACAATTATTTCCAGAAGTTAAGGATGTTTTTATTGATGGAACAGAACGTCCAGTTCAAAGGCCTCGAAAATCGAAAAGTTTGCGTCGTAAATATTCGGGGAAAAGAAAAGACATACGCGCAAAAATACTGTATTTTGCGATGAAAACAGTCGAATATTAGCAGTATCGCCCAGCAAAGATGATCAAATTCACGGTTCCAGACAAGTGCGAAAATGTTCTTTGATTGAACACATTCCCAAGGAAGTTGCTCTTTGGATGGACAAAGCTTATCCGAGAAATATTGCATCAAAAACCACGAAAAAAAGAGCTTACAGACGCTCAAAAGGCCGAAAATAAAGTAATTTCCGGTATAAGAATGGTTGTAGAACACGCAATCGGAGGAATAAAACGATTCAGATGCATAACTGACACTTTCCGTAGTAAATTTGGCAAAGATGATCAAATGATCGTTGTTGCTGCTGCTCTAT
>JAISZX010000101.1 GCA_031284365.1 Holosporaceae bacterium | reverse complement strand
GAAGTGCATTTTAAATGTAGATGATGATGTAGAATATTGCCGCACGCCTCCACCGAAAAATGGAATCCAAGCTGCATGAGCGATCATCATAAGATCAATTCTGGTAACTTTTTTGTTCTAAGGCAAACGACCTTCATGTCCAAACACCTTCAAGCTTAGTAAATATTGATTAGAATGTACGTCACAACCCATTTATTAAAGACTGCATGCTACGACGCTTTGCGGCACTCTTTTGGGTGCGTTTCTTTTCTGGAATTTCAGCTACTACATTCCCAATTGGTTTGCTGTAACCAAATGCCGTTAGCATGAAATCTCGCCAGGCAATGGCAGGAAGTATGCCACCTGTAATTTTTTGATTCATTGGAGTGTTGTTATCGTTACCTGTCCATACTCCAGCGACCAATGTATTTGAAAATCCGATGAAACTAGCGTCGCGGCTATCGTTACTGGTTCCTGTTTTACCATAGCAATCGATCGGGAGCTTTGCGCGTCGACCGGTTCCACGTTCCATCAGCGACTTCATCATCGTTTTCATTTTTTCGCAGTTTTCATGTGAGATGACACGTTTTTCATGCTTTTGGCTGGCACGATAAAGAACTTTTCCACGCTGCGTTTTTATGCTGAAAATCCCGAACGGAGTCATTTTTATTCCATTTTTCATGGTTGCTCCGTATGCTGCGGTCATTTCCAGCAGATTTACTCCGCTGGATCCCAACGCAGATGCAAAATTTCGTCCAATTTCACTGGAAATACCGAGCTGCTCAGCTTTATTTGCGATCGCTGCCATCCCAACTTTTTGGGCTAATCTTATTGTGCATGTATTAACGGACTTTACGAACGCATCCAATAGACTAACGCTTCCAACGCTCTGGTAACGATAATTTTTAGGTGACCAATTTCCAATTGTAATTGGAAGATCGCTTATATGATCGTGAATATCGAATCCGTGTTCCAGTGCTGTTAAAAATACGAAATACTTAAACGCGGATCCAAAAGACCGTAGCGCCAGAGCCCGATTATATTGACCCGTGCTGTAGGTATGTCCACCGACCATAACCCTAACTGCTCCGGTTTTATCTAATGCAACAATAGCCATCTGATTTGCGCCATTTCTGAATCCATACTCGTTTAGGATATTCCTTATTACATTCGTTGCGCTTTTCTGTAATTTTGAGTCCAATGTCGTTCTGACAACTAAATCTTCATCACCTATACCGACCAATTCTTGCACTTGTTCAAGAGCCCAATCAGTAAAGTAGCGATTTTCATCCATTGGAACCGAAAGTCGACTCAATCTTTCTTTTTCCAACATTGCCTCTTTCATTTCACCTTCGGTGATATATCCAGCTTCCACCATGCACGACAGCACCAGCGCTGTTCTTTGATCTGATTTGTCGACATTATAAAATGGTGAGTATGTTGCCGGAGATTTCAGAACTCCGGCCAGCTTCGCAGATTCATACAGTGTCAACTGACTAGCCTTTTTTCCAAAAAATCTGTAGGCAGCAGCGTCTATACCGTAGGATCCACCTCCGAAATAAACTCGGTTAATGTAAATGGATAAAATCTGCTTTTTGGAGAATTTTCTCTCCAGCCAAAGAGCAAGAATAAATTCCTGAACTTTTCGCTTTAACGATTTACTCTGGGAGAGAAACAAATTTTTCGCCAATTGCTGGGTCAGAGATGATCCTCCCTGTACAATACGACGATGCAAAATATTTGTCCACATGGCGCGAGCAATTCCGATAAAATCGACTCCGCAGTGCTTATAAAACCGCCGATCTTCAATGGCTATAATAGAATTTCCAACATGCTTTGGGAGGTTATCTATTTTTACTGCACTGCGAAACAGATCTCCATATACGGCTATTGTTTTTCCATCATATGACTCAAAAACAACACTTGCTCGTCTACCTTTGGTTTCTAGACTATTCAGATCTGGCATATCATGAATGAGAAAAAGAAACACAAAGAATCCAATTACGCAAGAAAAAATCACCGATGAAATCAGAAATTTGTAAAAATCTCCACGATTTCCGGTGAATAATTTTCTTTTTTGGTGAGACATTACGCATCCAAATTGACAACATTTAATGCATTTTCTTGTATAAATTCACGACGAGGTTCCACAACCTCTCCCATTAGAGTTGTAAAAATTTCGTCAACCTCTTCCAGATGTGAAAATTTTACCTGCATTAGCACGCGGGCGTTCGGATCAATCGTCGTTTCCCAGAGATGCTCAGGATCCATTTCACCAAGACCTTTGTAGCGATTGATTGTAATACCTTTTTTGGCTGCATCCATAAATTTGTCAAAAAAATCTATTGGAGATTTTATTTCAATTTTTGCGTCCTTTATTCTTAGTTCAGCAAATCCCCGAGAGAACGACAAAAAATCTTTCAATTCTACGAAAAAACTCTGGTTTGAGTACGATTCGAACGTATCTTTAGGTACCTCAAACTTTTCCGTAACATCGCGCAAAGTTTTGCTGAAAATGTAGTCTTTTTCATCCTCTTCAATGCTCCATTCTCCACGATCAATTTTTTTTAAATGATTGCATATGATGTCTCGCGACATACTTTGATTTTCATAAAATCTAAGCAATAACAATCCTTCCAACAGAGCGACATTATTTGTTTTATTATCCATGTAAGCAACGGCATTCTTTATTCTTTTTGCTTTCAGAACAAAAGAACGAATATCGTTAGATGCTATCACCTCTCCATCCGGTAACGTCAGAGATGCGAATGGCGCAATCGAATCAAGTAAATAATTCTCCATGGCCTGCTCATCCCTGATATAAACCTGGGATGTTCCCCGCTTGACCCTGTATAGCGGAGGTCGCGCTATGTAGAGATATCCTTTTTCGATGATCGACCGCATTTGTCTGAAAAAAAATGTGAGCAACAGCGTTCTGATGTGGCTTCCATCGACGTCCGCGTCTGTCATAATAATAATCTTGTGATATCGCGATTTTTCAACGTTAAAATCTTCGCCAATTCCGGTGCCGAGAGCGGAAATCAGCGTTCCTATTTCAGCAGAAGATAAAATTTTATCGAAACGGGCGCGTTCCACATTTAAAATTTTTCCCTTTAACGGCAGAATAGCCTGAGTTCGTCGATCGCGCCCCTGCTTAGCGTTTCCTCCGGCGCTGTCTCCCTCAACGAGAAATAATTCACTTCGCGCAGGATCTTTTTCCTGACAATCGGCCAATTTTCCTGGTAAAGTCGATATTTCCAGAGAATTTTTTCGGCGAGTCATTTCCCGTGCTTTTCGAGCTGCTTCCCTGGCCGCAGCTGCTTCTATAATCTTTGCGGCAACCCTTTTTGCATCCGATGGTTTTTCCTCAAACCATGTGGAAAGCGCTTCACTAACAATGCTTTCAACCACTACTCTCACCTCGGACGACACGAGTTTGTCCTTCGTTTGGGATGAAAATTTTGGATTTGGAACTTTTACAGATAGAATACAAGTTAATCCTTCGCGGGCATCATCCCCTGATGGAGCAGTTTTCTCTTTTTTCATATTTGCAGCGAGGTAGGAATTAACCGTTCTGGTCAATGCATTTCTAAAACCAGCCAAATGGGTTCCACCATCAGATTGCGGAATATTATTTGTGTAACATAGCATTGTTTCATGATAGCTATCTGTCCACTCGAGAACAGCCTCAACCGTAATATCGTCTTTTGTGGAGCAAATGTAAATTGGAGCATCTATCAGAGAATTTTTATTACGATCAAGGTGTTTTATAAACTCTTTCAGTCCCCCAATATAGTGCAGATCGACTACACGAGCATCATCGCTGCGTTCGTCTTTCAAAAATATATGAACACCGGAGTTTAGGAATGCGAGTTCTCGCAGACGATGCTCAAGTGTAGCAAAAACGAACTCTGTCGTTTTAAATATTGTGGAAGACGGCCAAAATCTCACCATGGTTCCAGTTCTTGTTCCACCATCTCCAACGACTCTCAGAGGTGCATCTGCGACCCCATTATTGAATTTCATAAAATACTCTTTTCCTCCGCGCCAAATAGATAAATCAAGGCGATCAGAGAGCGCGTTTACGACAGAAACGCCAACACCGTGCAATCCTCCGGAAATTTTATATGAGTTTTGATCGAATTTTCCACCTGCGTGCAGATGTGTCATAATCACCTCTGCTGCAGATACTCCCTCCTCCGAATGAATGTCGGTTGGTATTCCGCGTCCATCGTCAATAACGGAGACTGACCCGTCCTTGTGGATTGTCACATCTATCCGTTTACAATGTCCGGCCAGAGATTCATCAATGGCATTATCAACCACCTCAAACACCATGTGATGCAAGCCAGTTCCATCATCTGTGTCTCCGATATACATTCCCGGACGCTTTTTCACTGCATCCAATCCCCTGAGTACTTTAATTGATTCTGCGTTGTAATCTTCTTCCTGATTCGTCATATAAAAATTCCTATGCTAACAGGAAGTAGTATACAAATTTTTAAGAAGAACCAAAAGTTATTTTCGAATCAGATCTTAGATCTCGTTAGGAGAAATTATCTGAGTGCATTAGTTAAAGTACTGTTAATGCATTGATTTTATTGCATTTCAAAAAAAGCCTTGACTTTTCAAAAGAATTACTATATGATGCGTGGAGATTGAAGAGATCAATGAAATTGAGACAATCAATTGAACGACGTTAGTTGCGTCGTTTTTGAAAAAAATATTATTTAAATTAGGAGAGAAGATATGAATTTTAATAAAGTTAAAGCTAAATTTTTGGCAAATGTTCAGGTGGAACATACGACTGTAACAGTTCCTTTGTGGAGCATTTTGCCGTGTAGTGGTAGGAAAAAAAAAGTTGTGGTACTAAGCCCTTGGATGGAGTAAACTCGCCCATCGATAGTTTTTTAAGGAGCATGTGATGTCAGTCGCAAATAAAGGATTTGATTTAAAATCAGAAGAGCCACTTTACGTCCTAAAAAGGAATGGTGCGAAGGTAGATTTCAATTCGGAAAAAATCGTGAATGCTATAAAAAAAGCAGGAATCGAAACCGGAGAATTCACAGAAGCAGATGCGCAACATCTAACATATAAAGTTTTGAAAATTCTTAGACATCGAAAAGATCAGAATACGCCTGATATCGAACAAATTCAGGATATTGTAGAACAGGTTTTGATCGGAGAGAATTATTTTAAAACTGCAAGAGCATACATTATCTATCGCGAAAAGCACGGAGAAATTCGTCGAGATAAAAAGAATTTAGTCGACGTTGTGCTATCAATCAACGAATATCTGGATCAACTTGATTGGCGCGTAAAAGCTAACGCAAATCAGGGGTATTCGCTCGGTGGAATGATCCTTAATATATCAGGAAAAATGGTGGCCAACTATTGGCTCAATAAGGTGTATCCTGAATCAGTAGCAATGGCACATCGCAATGGTGATTTTCACATCCACGATCTAGATATGTTGTCTGGATATTGCGCTGGATGGTCACTGCGAATGCTGCTAAATGAGGGATTTAATGGAATAATTGGAAAAGCAGAGTCCCGTCCTCCAAAACACTACTCAAGCGCATTGGGGCAAATTGTTAATTTTCTTGGAACTCTGCAAAATGAGTGGGCGGGCGCTCAAGCGTTCAGCTCGTTCGACACATATTTAGCGCCGTTTGTAAAAATAGATAAATTGTCATACGACGAAGTAAAGCAAGGAATCCAAGAACTTATCTATAATCTAAATGTTCCGTCCAGGTGGGGAACCCAAACTCCGTTTACCAATCTAACTTTCGATTGGGTGTGTCCGGAGGACTTAAAAGATAAAATTCCGTTGATCGGTGGAAAGGAAGTTGATTTCACCTACGGTGACCTCCAAGAAGAAATGGATATGATTAATCGTGCTTATATAGAAGTAATGACTGAGGGGGATGCAAAAGGTCGTGCTTTCACTTTTCCTATTCCAACGTACAACATTACCAATGATTTTCCATGGGAAAGTAAAAACGCCATGCTACTTTTCGAAATGACCGCAAAGTATGGGCTTCCGTATTTCCAAAATTTCGTGAATTCAGATCTAAAACCGGCGATGGTACGATCAATGTGTTGCAGATTGCAGCTGGATCTGAGGGAGCTGCTGAAACGTGGGAATAGTTTGTTTGGATCTGCTGAGCAAACAGGATCCATCGGAGTTGTAACCATTAATTGTGCTCGTTTGGGATATCTTTTCAAGGGAAACGAAGAGGCGTTGATCAATCGTATGAACGAATTGATGAATTACGCAAAGATGAGTCTCGAAATTAAACGAAAAGTTGTGCAAATGTACATGGATATGGGGCTTTTCCCATTTACAAGGCGATATCTTGGCACTTTGCGAAATCATTTCTCAACAATTGGTGTCAACGGAATTAACGAAATGATAAGGAATTTTACCAACGATCAGCATGATATCACAACCGAGTATGGTAATAACTTTGCCATCCGCTTTTTGGACAAGGTTCGCGATATTTTATTGAAATTTCAGGCTGAAACCGGAAACATGTACAATCTCGAAGCAACTCCGGCAGAGGGGACTACGTATCGCTTCGCAAAAGAAGATAAAAAGCGTTTTCCGGACATATTGCAGGCCGGAACTAAGGAAATGCCGTATTACACGAATTCAAGCCAGTTACCTGTTGGCTTTACAAAAGATGCTTTCGAAGCGCTCAAAGCCCAGGACGAGCTTCAGAAAAAATATACCGGTGGAACAGTACTGCATCTTTATATGAGCGAAGCAATATCTGATGCCAAAGTCTGCGGGAAATTGGTTAGAAAAGTCGTTGAAAATTTCAGCTTGCCGTACTTTACGATTACTCCAACTTTTTCAATCTGCCCAAAACATGGATATCTGACCGGAGAACACAAGTTTTGTCCAAAATGCGACGTAGAGACAATGGAGAGAAAAAAGCGCGAAATCGCTGTTCAGATGGCCGCACGCAAAAAAGAGGAGCGTCATTAGCACAAAAAATAAGCTATATTAATTCCCATTTTCCAGTAGAAGTAGTCGTTAATAACCATAGATCTCACAACACTTATCAAGCATTCAGTAAAAACTGTTCTTTTTTGTATATTTTATACTAAATTATCAACAAAATATTGCTGTACGGTATGCAAAAAAAAGCTCTGCAAACTGCGAAAATCTGGAGCAGCACATTTCTGTGCAACTCCATTTATTTGCAATTTTAGTAAAAACGGATATCAATATGACGTTCAGAAAAACGTGCAACCAACTCTTCTTCTGATATGTCGCCAGGATGATTACTTCTCGGTGCACAAATTGTTCTCAGTTTAGGAAGAGCTAAAAGTTTCTCAAAATCTTCATTCTTAAGATTATTACATCCACTAGCATTCAGCTCCTCCAGACTTGTACAGCCTTCCACCCCATTCAACGATGCTATTCCATTTTTTCTTATATTCAGTATTTTCAGGCTTGATGGCACACCTCTTAAATCCTTCAAGCCCTCGCAATGGCTAGCATCCAGCTCCTCCAGACTTGTACAGCCTTCCAACTCATTCAACGATGTTATTCCACTTTTTCTTATATTCAGTATTCTCAGGCTTACTGGCACACCTTTTAAATCCTTCAAGCCCCCGCAATAGCTAGCATCCAACTTCTCCAGACTTGTACAGCCTTCCACCTCATTCAACGATGTTATTCTACTTCCTCTTACATCCAGTATCCTCAGGCTTGCTGGCACACCTTTTAAATCCTTCAAGCCATTGCAATTCATCAGATCCAGCTCTTCTAGCTTTTCACAGCCTTTTAACGCACTCAACGATGTTACACTAGTATTGAACAGACGCAGCACATTCAGCTCCTTGTTATCACTTACACAGCCCAAATTCCTCAAATGCACGCGACCACTAAGATTCAGCGATTTCAGATTCGGACAGCCTCTTAACAAATTCAACGGTATCTCTGTAAAACTATCGGACATATCAAGCACTTTTAGGCTTGCTGGAAGCTGCTGCAACCTTACAACATGACAACTACTAATATCCAGCTCTTCCAGGTTCGGACACTCCATCAACACATCCAACGATTTTACGTGAGTCCCGTGCAAATATAGCCTTCTCAGTCTATTATTAGCCCGCATCCAACCTAAATCCACACTGGAGCTGCAACAACTAAGATTTAGCTTTTCCAGACTAGTAAAGTGTTCCAACTCGCTAAGCGATGTCATTTTGCCATGTGATAGATTAAGCTTTTTTATGTTTTGTGGGAAACGCATTCTTGGCAGTGACGCGAATTGGTACGGAAAAAGAGACAGATCAGTAATCCAACACATTTTTCTTATCGTAGAAAGTAAGGTATTTGCCAACCCTTCGTCTTCAGGCATTAAAAAATGCAATTTTCCGTTCAAAATTTCCAGCTTATGCACTGGAGTAAGATATATATTTCTTGATAATTCTTCGATAAGAGCATGTTTCTCCTCTATAGAAACAGTATTACTGTCTGCACTTTGTGGAACAGCATCTGTCGCGTGCACGTTTTCAGTAAAGACTGTTCCTCCAGTTATGCTAACAACCAATGTAAGAGCCGTCGAACAGATTATTTCCTTAAGTTTCATTTCTTTCTCCCATATAATCTAAAACTAATACATGCATTCTACCATAAAACAAAATAAAAAACAAATCTTTTTTTATTAATAAGGTATAAAATTTTCGTATTATTGCTGCAAGGTAGGCAAAAAAAGCTCTGCAAGCTGCAGAAATCTGGAGCAGCACATTCCTGTGCAACTCCATTTATTTGCAATTTCACTGATAATCAAAAATAGATGCCAATGTAATCTTCAGAAAAAAGCCCTCTTAATTCCTCATCTAGGTAACAAATTTGAATACACACCCAGAATGAAACTTTTCATCACACTTTTACCTTACGTATATGCTCGTCCGGCAATTCAGATAAAAATCTGGAAGGCGCATTCGCTTGCCACTGATTGTACACATTTCTATTTTTTGCATAGCTAATGTAAGCATACTTTTTTGCGCGTGTAATACCAACATAAGCCAAACGCCTTTCTTCTTCCAAGTTGTTTTCTTGGATGCTAAGGTTATGCGGAAAAATACCATCTTCCCATCCGACCAAAAAAACTGCATCGAACTCAAGTCCTTTTGCACTATGCAAAGTCATTATACTAACAACATCTTCCGTAGAATTTTTACATGAATCAACAACTAAGCCAATGTGATCGATAAAAGTCGGTAGATCTGGAAAATCCTCTAGAGCTATCAGTAATTCTTTTAGGTTTTCGATCCTTGCTTGGGCTTCAATTGTCTGTTCCGCATTGAGAACAGCTAAATATCCAGTTTCGTCCATGATAAATTTTGCTATTTCAGCTGGACGAAGAGTTTTTTTTGATCTGAGTAGTTCGACTAAATGTATAAAAGCTCCTACTGATTTACTTATGGATGGTTTTAACATTCCAGCATCAAGCATTTCTTTAGCTGCGCGAAAGAGCGACACGTTTCTTTCAGTTGCAACGGAATGAAAGCTAGCCAGCGCTGCTGAACCAATTCCTCTCCTTGGAACATTAATGATTCTTTCGAAGGCGAGACTATCATTTGGTTGATAAATCAGCCTCATGTACGCAACTATATCTCTAATTTCCTGACGATCGTAGAATTTTAGACCTCCAACCACCCTATACGGCAACCCACAGGCCACGAATCTTTCTTCAAATTCGCGAGTTTGAAAACCAGCGCGTACAAGAACAGCAATCTTACTGAACTGTACGTTGTTCTTTCTCAAAGATGCGACTGTTTCCACAACAAATTTTGCTTCATCAAACCCATTATATGTGCATTTTACTACAACTTTTTCCCCTTGATCAGATTCTGTCCAGATGGTTTTTCCAAGACGCTGCTTGTTCTTTGATATTAGTGATGAAGCTGCTCCGAGGATGTGTCCAAGCGAACGGTAGTTCCTTTCTAATCTCACGATTTTTGTATTTTGAAAATCTTTCTCGAAGCGGAGAATATTGCCGACCTCTGCCCCTCGCCAGCTATATATGGCCTGATCATCATCGCCAACGCAGCAGATTCCTTTTCCCAACGGAGACAACATACGTAGCCACATATACTGGGACATATTTGTATCCTGATACTCGTCAACAAGCATATATTTGAATTTTTCACGATATTTTTGCAAAATATCCGGGTGCAATCTAAAAAGTTTAATTACGTAGAGTAATAAATCTCCAAAATCAACTGAATTATAGCTAACAATTCGTTCCTGGTAGATCTTATATATTCGCCCTTCAACAGAAGTCTCATCAACGCGTGAATCATGAGCCGTAATGGCTTTGTCTTTCCAGCGAGAAATTTTTGAGGCTACACTATTGGATATTTTTTTATCTAAATTCACCTCTTTCAGAATCTGTCTTATTATTTTCATCTGGTCGTCGCTATCGATAATTGTAAAATCTCTCCCGATACCGATAAGATCAGAGTGCTGTCGCAGTATTCTTGCGCAAACTGAATGAAAAGTGCCGAGCCAAACGCCATCAGCTCCATCTATAAGTTGATGCAGGCGTTCTTTCATTTCTCGAGCTGCGCGATTACTGAAAGTAACGGCCAGAATCTGAGATGGAAAAGCAAACCCGTTTTCGATTATGTACGCGATTTTTGTGGTTAGTACTTTGGTCTTGCCGGTTCCGGCTCCAGACAACACCAATAATGCTTTGTCCAAAGTAACAACTGCATCATATTGCTCTGGATTTAGAGTATCCAGCATTCCACCGCTTTCTAGACCGTATTTTTTTACAGTATTAGTTTGCATATGTCATTCCTATTGTTAAAGAGTCTAAGCGGATTATATCACAATTTCTCTTGAAAAACACAGAGAAATAGTGTAGTAATCTTATATGTATCTAGAAAAAGGATGAAATGATGCTCGCAGTTATAAGAACCGGCGGTCAGCAGTATAAGGTAAGAGAAGGTGACTTTATTTCAGTGGAGAAGCTTCCGTGTGAAATTGGGTCCTGTATGGAGATTTCAGATGTACTGATGCTCGAAAACGATGGGAAAGTTGAGATTGGCGATCCGATTGTTGCTGGAGCTGTAGTAAAGGTCAGCGTTGCAGACCAAAAAAGGCGGAAAACCGTACTGATCTTCAAAAAAAGGCGTCGGAAAAATTATCGCCGGAAGAACGGACATCGTCAGCCGGTGACAGTGTTAAAGATCGGAAGTATTTCATATAATCAGGAGTAGAAGATGGCTACTAAAAAAGCCGGTGGCAGTTCAAAGAATGGTCGCGATTCTGAGAGTAAACGTCTCGGAGTGAAGCGTTATGGCGGACAGGTGGTGTTGGCTGGTAATATAATTGTCAGGCAGCGTGGTACGAAGATCAGGGCAGGACAGAACGTTGGAGTAGGTAGAGATCACACATTATTCGCGACAGCGGGCGGTGTTGTCCAATTTTCAAAAAACTCCTGCGGCCGTAGTATGGTTTCTGTGATTGCAGCCGATTAATATTGGAACGCAGAGCAGTTCGCTTGGCGGATCTCTGCGCGCTCTCATTGAAGTTTTTGTTGAGCATCTGAGAAGTGAACGGAACTCGTCCGATAATACGGTTGAGTCGTATGTTTTTGATTTAGCTGATTTTAGTAACTTTGTCGATTCTGCTGACTTTATTGCGGAGGATGATATTGTTAAGTATCTTGCATACTTGAAAGAAAAGCAGTTTTCTGTATCAACAATTAAACGAAAATTATCGGCCATGCGGCAATTTTTTAAATTTTTGTATCAGGAAGAACTTATTTCCACTGATCCGATGAACTTCATACATCAGCCTAAGCATAAAAGACCTCTACCAAAAATAATAAGCGAAGAAATGGTTGTTAAGTTGCAAAATGCAACAGTATGCCTAAAATATGAAGAAAAAGTTCGCGCAGATCTCATGCTTTATTTACTATATGGAAGTGGATTACGAGTAAGTGAGCTGATTTCACTGAAACAAAACTCAATAGTTGATTCAAAATTTGTCCGCATATTCGGAAAAGGAAGCAAGGAGCGTATAGTTCCACTGGCACACAAAGTATTGTCTCTTGCTGAAGAGTGGAAAATCATTTGCGAACAATCTATATGGTTATTTCCATCGGTAAATCCAGTAAAGCACATTACGCGTCAAAGGGTATTTCAGATATTGAAGCAGATTGCTGCATTATCTGGTATTGATCCTACAAAAATCTCTCCACATGTGCTGCGACACGCGTTCGCGACCCATATTTTGGATAATGGAGCCGATTTGCTGAGTGTAAAAAAGATGCTGGGCCACCAGGATATATCAACAACAGAGATATACACCCATGTCAGTCGCAAAAAATTAAGAGACGTCATCGAAAAATATCACCCACTCAGCTAAGAGGATGATGCTCCACTAAATTAATATCATGTAGAGAGTTACTCTAAATCTATTTTTTCTGAGTTTTTTAAACGGAATACCTGCAATTTTCTGGTTAATCCACTTTTTTTACTAATTGAAAATTCTCCTAAGCATCCATCATAGTCGCTACCCGCAATTGATTTTTCTGAGTTTATTGAATTTTTCGCTATTTTCATCAGGTCGTAAGCTATTATATCAAGAATTGTTGGCTGCGTTCCAAAAATCGATTGATATTTTTGGACGAAATCCTGCTGCTCAGAATTATCAGAAAATGCGAAAACGGCATCATCCCAGGCTTCTTTATTTGATAGTGCTACGGAACTAATGGTAAACACAATCATATCTTCTAGTTGATTTATGTTCAAAATGGGATTGATAACGAATACGGCTTTTTTATTAGAATTTTTTGCGTATTTTGTGGCTGCTTCCATCGACATGCTTGTATATCTGATGATTTCGAAGTCGTCTCCTTCACATAGACCGTATTTTTTTAACTCACTGTTTATAATTTCTAAAACTTGATTTCCTAATTCTCCATTTGGAAGTATGATTAAAAAGCTATCAATATTTTGCTTGTGAGCGTAGGAAAACAAAGCGCGAATTTCGTCCTGCAATGATAGACCGCATGCAAAAACATGATCGCCATTTATTCCTAAATTATTAGAGAACGATAGTACTGGAATCTGCGGAAACAAGGCTCCATATTGCTTCGTTTTATTGGAAAATACAGGCCCAATTATAGCTCGCAATCGTTTGTTTCTGAATTGATCATAGAGCGCATGCTTTTCTATGGATGTGTCATCTGTGTCCACTACGTAGAAATCGATATCGTGGGAATCATCAGTTGCTAGGAAACATGCATTCAATATGCCTCTACCAATGGATTCGTTGCGTCCAGATATTGGCAATAGCAGCAAGATAGAGTTATTTCGCTGTTTCGTAACTTTTAAATATGGATCTATGAGATCATCTTCATGAGCCGTGATTGATTTTTCATAATGGATATCCTTACTAGGAGAGCATGATGCCAATAAAACTAAGGAAAGTAACCTAATGAATTGATACATACCACATCAACCTTCAGAAAAAACAACCACAAAAACATCTCGAGTAGCAGCATAATCCAAGATTGTAGCGCTTGCAATCATCATTTTCTTATATTTCGAGTTTACTTTAGGGATTTTTCCTAGAGGATCTATCAAACATTAATTTTTTGCTTTAACAAGCGAATGGCGATATATACATGTCTCTGGGAAAAAGCCTTGGAGTCTACTTCATCCATTTGGCGATTAGGCTTCGAGAATTCTTCAAAATTTCGCTAGTAGTTCCTGTTGCTATAATTTTTCCACCTTCCGGACCTCCTTTTTCTCCCATTTCTATCACATAATCAGCGTTTTTTATAACATCGATATCGTGTTCGATGACAACAATGGTTGCACCATTGGCAATAAGCATCCTCATTGTGCGAATCAGTACTTCTACGTCTCTCGGATGCAGTCCAATAGTCGGTTCATCCAGCACAAACAGCGTGTGTTTGTGTACTTTATTGATTTCCATGGATAACCTCATGCGCTGCGCTTCTCCACCTGAAAGTGCCGGCGTTCCTTCTCCAAGCGTCAGATATCCTAGGCCTATGCTCTCCATATTTATTAGTCTTTTTTGTATATTCGGTTCCTTTTCAAAAAATTTAATTGCTTCGTGGATTGTCATTGCTAGCACATCTACGATCGATTTTCCTTCGTACAGAATTTTTGCAATTTTTGCATTATAGCGAGTTCCATTGCAATCGGGACATGGAACTGAAATGTCAGGCAAATACTGTACATCTATGTCCATTTCGCCCAATCCTTCGCAGGTCGCACATCTTCCATGCTCGTTGTTGTGGGAAAACCAGCTTTCGGTGTATTTCTCTGCAACCGCCTCCACTGTACCAGCAAAAAGTTTTCGTATCAAATCAAAAATTCCCGTGTAAGTGGCAACGGTAGATCTGCTGTTTTTTCCGATTGGACTTGCATCAACAAATTGTACGTTTTTTATGCGCCCAGTCTCCAATTTTTCGATAAAATTCGGAAAATTTTTACCGGTACGAATCGACTCCACAAGACATTCTAGAACCAAAGTTGTTTTCCCAGATCCAGAAACTCCTGCTACAACTGACAGTTTATTGATAGGAAATTTAGTAATCACATTTTTTAGATTAAATTTCTCTCGGACATTTATTTCAATTGCTCCATGTTCAAAAATATCGACCTGCAGATCTGAAACAGAACAGTTATTTCCAGGAGCAAGGTATGAACCTACAATTGAATTCTCATTTGCGACAATTTCCGATGGACTTCCGGAGCATATCACGTATCCACCGCTTTCTCCAGCTCCAGGTCCAATCTCCAGCAGATAGTCAGCCTCTTTCAATAGCAGCGTATTGTGATCCACAAACACGACTGTATTTCCGTTTTCCGCTAGGTATCGAATTGATTTCACGATTCCTTCGATATTAGATGGATGCAGTCCAATGGATGGCTCGTCAAACACGTAGAGCACACCGGTAGTATCATTTTGAATGATCTTAGCTAGCTGAATCCTTTGCAATTCTCCGTTAGAAAGTGAATTACCTAATCGATCAATTGCCAAATAGGATACTCCAAGCGCATTCAATACATCAAGCTTAATGCTGAGTTCCTTCAGCAGTTCTGTAGCGATTTTTTCCACCCCAGGAGGTAAATTGTTTCTCAATTTTTTTGCAAAATCTAACAATTTTCCAATAGTCATGGACGACACTTCACATATGTTACAGCCACACAGCCTACTGGCCGAGGTACTGGCATTTACCCGACTTCCGTTGCACTGCGGACATATCTCTGTATCAAAATACCTTTCAACTTTGGCTAGAGTTAGCTCACTGGAACTTTTAGAGCTATTCATGACTGCCAGATATGCGTTTTCGTAATTGACATTCAGCGGCACAGCTTTCCCACTATCATTGGTATACACAATTTTATGAATACCCTCTTCTCCATGCAAAATGATGTGCTTTTCCTCATCGGTGAGATCCTTGTAAGGAACGTCGACGCGCACGCCCAACTCTTTAACAACCAGTGGAGTGAGGATTCGTCCCACCATGCGCCATGGAGAAACCGCTCCCTGTTCCACGGTTAGATTTTCATCTGGAATCAATTTTTTGGGGTTGACCACCCGAACAAAACCAAGTCCTTCGCATTTTTTGCAGGCTCCATCGGAATTGAAGGAAAACGATTCAGCTCCAGGAAGTGGAAAAATCTCTCCGCATTGTGGACAACAAATTGATTCCCAGTTTCTGAGTCCTTCGACTGATGGATCTACAAGGTGGCCATTTGGGCATGGATGGCTTCCAAGGCGCGAAAACATCAGGCGTACTACATTCAGAGTCTCAGTCATTGTACCGACGGTGCTCCTGATACCTGGAACAGCAGGACGTTGACGCAGAGCTATTGTTGACGGTAAATAGCGAATCGAATCAATCTTTGCTTTTTTCGGCTGTGATATGCGCCTTTTGGAATAGGCTGACAGCGCGTTCAGATATTTGCGAAACCCTTCTGAATACAGAATTCCTAGCGCCAGAGAGCTTTTACCAGAACCCGACACCCCACAGATGCCAACGATCTTTCCAAGAGGAATATCAACATCTATGTTCTTCAGGTTATTAACCCGAGCTCCTCTAATTTCAATAAATTGCGGCATAATTGTATCCTGCTTTTCTGCGTTTGTTACTTTCTTTCGATCTCGTACATAGTGTTTTAATATTTGCCAAAATTCTAGTTTTATCAAAATTCATACTTTTTCTTCTTAATTTAGATAATATATTTATACTTTGAAAGTGCGACTGCCTCGTTAGACTTAATTAATTGCTTTAATCTCGTCGATGCTAAGACCTGTGCACTCACTAATAATTTCTACCGACATACCTTTTGACAACATTGCACGTGCCGTTTCTATTTTTCCCTCAACTTTGCCCTCGGCCTTCCCCTCAGCTTTTCCTTTAAGCTTGCCTCTATCTTCTGCGCAAGCGATGTCGTTGGTGTAGTCAAGCATGGCTTTTTCTCTTGTCTCAACAAGTTCTTGAAGTTTTGGATCGGTTTTTGCCTTCTC
>JAISZX010000041.1 GCA_031284365.1 Holosporaceae bacterium | reverse complement strand
TTGTTGAAGCGCTCGCCGCCGCTCAGCGAAACGAAATCTTCTACGATTTGCGGAATATGAGCAATCGCAATATCAGGATTTTGCTCAAAAATCATTTTCAGCAGCGACGACTTTCCGCTGCCATTTCTGCCGATAATTCCAATGCGATCGCCAAACGAAATCTGCGCCGAAAAATTCTCGAAACATGTTTTATGGGGAAAAGACAGACTGAAATCTTTTATCTGAATTGGATTATGCATGATACTTCTCTCTAAATTTTTTGCAAAAACGGGCTCGATATTTTTTCCGCCCCGAGCAAGGCAATTTAGTTGAGAATTTTCATGGTACCGGTGACTCCAATTAATGATATGAACACATCCTACATTAATGCTTTAAATACATCAATTGCATATAGCGAACTACTTGGTTAAACAAAAATCCGGTCGCTATACCCGAGGCAATAATTTCGGCAACGAGATATTCTTCCGATTCGCCGTTGACGGCTTTCATATAACCAAAGAAATACTTTATACAGAAGATTATCATGACGACGATCAAAGTTTCACAGGATCCTTTTACAAAAACGTATGGCTTTTCTACTTTCAGCGATTCTCTTTTAAGAAAAAAATACGAAAACGCCATGCTGGCAAGCATCGCAACAGAAAAGATCATGCAGACATCCAATCTACTTATCATAATCAATCTGGCCAGGAATAATGCGAAAAAAATTCCCGGCATAAAGAACATTTTTCCGATGTGCATTTTTCTATCTTTGGTTGCGCTGATTCCGACAAACAGCAAATAGGCGAAAACGAAAAACACCCACAGCGGAGTGCCTGATAAAACACTATGGAGTTTCGTCGTGATCGTATCCATGAACTTTCATCCATTCTTTTATCGCGTTTTTAAAATATGTAATTGCTTTTTGATCAAGATTTTCAAAAACTTCTACTTTGGCTTCAGATTCCGAAACAATAAAAATATCTGCGTATCCGATAATTTCTACGCCGTGATACAGAACAAAATGTTCGTGATTTTGATCGCCGAAATTTTCTAGAGCTGAATCTGTTACCGCCAAACGATCGAAATATTTTTTTCGAAAATTTTTTACGGCATCCCATTCATTTTCCGTGGCGCATTTCAAAATGCGAAGACGATTAAACCCGGTGCTCTTTATGATGCTGTCGATGAAACTTCTTTTTCTGACGGTATAAATCGGTAGCGGCGATCTCTCGGATTTATGATGCGCATCTTCGTCTTCCAAAATTTTCATTTTTAAAGTTGCATATTCATCGCGCACATTCGGATGATCTTGCAGAAAATCGCGAAATTTCAAATTCAGCTCAACTTCCGGATGATTCTCATCGAAAAACACATGCAAATTCACATTTACGGCACCTCTTTTGGTGAATCCGCATTTCAGTGGAATATTCCACTCTCCCTTGTGCGCGTATCCGGCTTTTTCCAAATCGATTATCGCTTTTCTGCGATCTTTAGCCACGGCAATAATATCGATTTTCGGCTTGGCAGCAAGTCCCGGAACAGCAGTCGATCCAATATGATGAATTGCGACAAGATTATCTCCGAGCGCTGCCGAAATTTTTTCTTTCTCCGTTTCAAAAATTTTTGGCCAGTTTGCCTCGTAGGGTACAACTTCGATGTGAGGTGATGAAACATTATCCATCGATTTTCCTGTTTTTCTCAACAACGATCAAATGATTTTTTTTGCTTACAACTTTCTTCCCGCTTTCTTGCTTGGAACAGACTGTATTATACGAAAAATTCCCCTTACGTTGGCGCAATTGATCTTTTGTTTGCCTCCGGCAGTGTCAATTCCAAGGAGGGTGACAATTTGTCCCCATCCTTTAGATAGCTCTTCATCGCGTTTCCGTATCTTTGTTGATGTAATCCTTCGGATTAGCGCTGTCTGTCAGAACAAGCACGACATCCTCCATACTGACCACTCATCGTTGTAAAATGTTCGTCGTATTTTTTTTATCATCAAAAACTATCAGTTCGCTAATCATCATAACTCCGTATCACTTTACTGCCATTAGTTGCCTAAATTATAGCAAAGAGAACGATTGTAGTACATTAGAATCCATCTGATTTTACAATTAACACTCCGTTTCTTTGATCGTTTTTTTCAGATCATCAAGCAGAGTATATATTTCCGATCTGAACCAATCCAGCCATTGAGTGTTCGATATTGCGTATTCGGAAATGCGCGCAAAACCAACATAGGTTTTCAGCTTCGCCAGCAAATATTGAACGCGCAGAAAAATGAAATCCGCTTCGTGCATTCCAATTTGCTGCAGTATGGTTTTTTCGCATTCGTTGAAAATTTGGATTTTTTCTTTGAGAATTTTTGCATTTCTTTCCATTACATAGCCATAGGAATTTCTGATAATTTTTCCGCCGGCAGTTAAATGAATTGCGTCTTCGACTAACGCCGCAAGGATCGCAATATGCTCACTGATTTTTTTATTTTTAAATTTGATATCATTGTCGTTGGTTACGTCCTGAAGATTTTTGAATCGCAGAGGCAAACCGTAGCCGACTCCGCGCGTGTTCACAATAATGTTTGCCAGTGAAGGATGAAATTTCGCCAAAAAACTTCGGATTTCGGAAATTTTCCGATGCAGGCGCGTTTCGTCGCCTATGATCAGACCGCATGTTTCCAAAAGTTCGGTAATTTCATCGTAGCCAAGCGCTTTCGGATGTTGTTTGAAGAGTGCATACAGAATTTCTGCATGATATTTCTTTAGACGAATTTCTTTTGCGATGCCGCTGATTTCCAATCGCAAAATAAGAGAATCGGCATCGACGGCAATAACATTTTTCGAAGAGATATCAACCAGCGAAATAAATTTCATGTCACTCCAAACGATATTTTCAATATTCCGTTTTTCGATTTTATTTTGCTCAGGGTAATTTTGCTGATTTCCTTTAGTGAAGTTACATGAGTTCCGCCGCAGGGTATCGGTGGATAATTTCCGATTTGCACCAGACGGAATTTTTTGTTCTCGGGAATTTCGTATGGCAACTTGTACCAAGTCGATTCGAATTCTCGGCGATTCATCTCGAAAATTTTCGTCTGTAAATTTTTCGCAATAGCATTGCGCAATTTTTCGGAAAGAAGTTGCTCGCCGGGCATTTCTATTCCTAAAAATTCGATGTGGGCTTCGCCCGGAAACGCGTGACATTTTTGTGCTTTTAGCGCCGGATGCAGTTCTTCCACAACATTTCCAAGTAAATGTCCGGCGGTATGATATCTGGCGTTGAGCAATCTTCTGTCTTTATCAACGACGCATTTCACAGCACAATTTCCTGGTGGATTTTGAAACGAATCTTGCGACAGTTCAACATAGTGACGAATTTTTTCTTCGATCTGCCTTACATTACTCACGGCATACTCAAAATTGTTGCCGATAATTTTCCCGTGATCGCAGGGTTGTCCGCCTCCCTGCGGATAAAAAATCGTTTGATCCAGCAAAACGTATGGCACATCTTTTTCATCTTTCTTACATTCCAAAATCTTCGCGCCAGATTCGAATAAATATGTATCTTTTAAATATAACTGATTTGTCATTTTTCCTCTCCGTATTTCAACATCATTATTTTCTGTGAAATCACTCCGGATAAGTATGATCATTATATCATGAAAAACAGGATAATTGATGAATATATCCTGGAATTATCCTAATATATCCTCGTTCATCTGTACACACTTCCTCTGACATCGATTTTTACAATCAGGACCGTGACTTTTTCCTCTTCTATTCGATAAATAACTCTATAATCGCCAACGCGCATCCTAAAAAATCCTTTGAGATTGCAGACAAGAGGTTTGAATCGATGTGGATCAGTGCTCAGCCTTTCATTGATTGCCCTGATAATTGCTCGTCTGATATTTTTAGGAATTTTTGCAAGCTGATCAAAAACTTCCTCGATATATTCAATCCTGTAATTCATCGAGCCGTCGCTGCATTTCTTCGGAATTTATTCTTGGTTTTTGATCAATATCGCCCATTTGCTTTATCAGATTAATATAGTATGCATCTTCGTCATATTCTATTTGTTTACGAATTAACTCAGCACAAATTTTGGAAACGGATTGTTTGGTCTGATTTGCGATGTGTTTGATTATGCCGAGCGTAGCACAATCAAGAGCTATGTTCACTCGCGGTTCGATTGTCGCCATGGCTTTCTCCATCAAAGTTGATGGTCTATAGACTATCACTAGTGATTGATTTTGTCAAGCAATCTCTTCAATCTTTCCACATCGCTGCTCGCCAGCACATCGATGTTTGCTCTGATTTTCTCGATATCCCAGTTCCACCAGCAAATTTCCAAGAGAAGTTCGATCACATCGTCAGAGAATCTCTTGCGAATTAGTTTTGCTGGATTTCCAGCCCAAATTTCATACGGTTCGATATTTTTTGTAATTACGGATCTCGCACCGATAACGGCTCCGTCGGCAATTTTTACGCCTGGCAGAATGAGCGTCTCAACGCCAATCCACACATCGTTGCCGACAACGGTATCGCCCTTTCTTTCGTAGGCGATGGGCGAACTGTTTTTGTATTTGTCGAAATCTTCTTGCAAAACCTCCAACGGATACGATGTGAAAAAATTATGATTGTGTCCCTGATTGCCGCCCATGATAAATTTCACTCCGCTGGCAATGGCGCAAAATTTTCCAATGATCAGTCGGTCGATTTCTTTCGGAGAAAATTTGTTGTCTCCTTCATCCAAATACATGACGCAATCTTCAAATAAGTGCCCGTGATAGTAGCCGGAATAGTAGGAATAATCTCCGACAATAATGTGCTTGCAGGTCAAATGATCTTTGATGAAAACCGAATCGCGATAGGTTTTGAAATTAGTCATTTTGCCTCATATTATTTCTCCAAGTTGTTTCATAATCAATGGGAAAAATTAAAAATAAAAGAAGTAGGGAAAATTTCACGATGCCCTCATGTTAAAAATATTGAAATCCTTCAATTTTTACATTTCCCGATGCATACTGCTGCGACTCATTTTTTTACCACAAATCTACGGCACTTTTTGCACCATAAAATCAATCGTAACCTGAGAATCACCGTCGATGATTTCCATGATAATCGCTCTGTCCGAGTAGTTCAAGATACTTCTGCGCTTACGCGGCGGAGGCGCTATGCACACGGTATTAATACAAAGTTACGTCAACGACTTCTGTGTGATTTACCGCCTCAACTACCCTCAGGAGCAATGAGGTCGACAATGTGCCCGTCGCCACGTCTTTCATCTTTATCAACAAATTTCCGCCAAAATCAACATAGCTATCATTTAAAGTTATCGAACAAGGATCAAACAATTCCGCTGTTATAACTTTTCCCGGATTTGCATAATTTAAAATTCTTTCGTACTCTGGAGCGATATCTTTTGGCAAAATTTTTGTGGGCGCGGGTAAATCAAGAAGTTTTGAAAGAGCACGAATATGGTTGTGAAATCCAGCTTTTATTTCATTGTAATATCCCTCCGATACTTTCCCCCATTGTTCAGCTGACTTCATATGACCGTCAACCATTCTTTTATATTCTACATTTGGACTGGCTGTGGCAGTCATTCTGTTTAGATCATAAACGACTCTATTCCAAGCACTTTTTACTTCTACACTGCCATTCCATATTTTATCAATACCTTGAATATTTCTGAAAAAATCGAAAAATTTATCTCTTTTGGCAGCAGTAATTCTTGGCGAAATTTTGTCAACATCAAAGAAATAATCACCGCCAGATTTTTTATCTAGCATCAATAAGCTAAATAAAATACATGTAGAATTTTCAACGCAATCTGGAAATGTTTTACTTCCAACATAGCTGTCGTCTGATACATAATAGGATCGTCCGTAACCAACTGGAGTACCGTAATATGGTAACGCTATCAATTTTCGAATTTCTGTGGTCAAAAACGCTTCTTCATTTGGATCTCTGGCTACAAAATCTACGGAGTAGCGATTTTTGCCTTCATACAAAAATTCTTCTTCGAAATACATCGAATCATACTTTGCTATACCATCCCTTAAACCTGAGATAAATATCGCCGTGTAAATTGGAAGATATGTAACCTCACAAAAAAAAGCCATAAGTAAAGGCAATGTTATATTAGGCTGTCCGCGATCTATTTCGTAGGCAACTGACTTTTTTATACAATCAAAAATATCCGGGAACATTTTCTCTGTTTCATAGCATGATATTACTTTATGCTGTGAATCTAATGCACAGTTTACCATATCACTAAGTAGACTTGCATCTGATCTTGCTGATCTACCGACACCATATAGTGAAACAAATCCATCCCGCAGTGCAACACCATCGCGGGTAAATAACAAATTATATAACAAACGTCCATGGGTATTAGAAGTATCATTTGGCTGCAATTTTTGCTCATAGAGCATCTGGGCGCCAGTAAGAAAAGCGGCTCTCACTGTTTGATCGACGAACCTTTCTGCAACGTATTTTACACACGAAGGATTCAATTTTGCGTCGCAGTTAAACAAAAAAAAACACAAAATATACTATGTTTAAACATGAAACACCTCTCTTAACGTATTAAAATCATCTGAAATAACAACAAAAAACACTCGCTCTATAGCTTGCTTTTCATCATCTTTCAAAGTATCGTTTCACTTCTTTTTTCGACCGTTACAAAACCACAACAACTAGTTGTATAGTACATTGTTCGTTTTTCGTACACAATTCTTTCGTTAAGGAAAAATTAACTTTTCCGTGGGCGATGGAGTATTTTACCGCCGCTCCGATGACTTCTGGAGGAGAGTGGTGGTGTAAATATGTGAAATAATAAGCCTAAGAATCAGAACGTCCAAGAATCAGTAGGGTGGTAAGGATCGTCATTCGAAATTTACACTGGGCGGAAAAATCTGGAGGAAGACCGTGAAAAATGCAACCAAGGCAATCGTTTATGGATTGAAATCATTGAAAAAAAGCGTAGAAACAATCACCTTCGACAACGAAAAAAATTGCCGGCCATGGGGCGATTGCCCAAAAAACCAAAGCAAGAATTTACTTCGCAAGACCCTATAAATCCTGCGACAGAGGCCTAAACGAGCACACGAACGGACTCCTTCGACAATATCGGTGATAAAAAGAGATAAAAGTGAAAAAATGCCGGCGGCCGAGCCGACGGCGAGCGTAGATTTATTTTGTTGTGAGTTTACTCATGAATTCTGCGAAAACACGAGCAATCTCTGGGCCATTTTCTTCTATATCTTCAGTTTTAATCTTAGCAT
>JAISZX010000030.1 GCA_031284365.1 Holosporaceae bacterium | reverse complement strand
TTTTGGAAAATAAAATCAAGCTGATGCGATCAGATAATCTCGATTTAGATTTATTAGAAGAACAAGCATTAAGCATTATCGGATTCGCAAACGCGAATGATATCGTTGTTCTTCTTCCGTGTGATGAGCAATTTTAATTTTGCCAAAGTGCCAAAACCCTACCTATCATTAAGGATGAGTGTGACTGTAAAGGGCATAATGTTTTTATTACTGTATCTCAATAATCAGCAATATTGCGGATCAGTGAAATTTTATGAAACTGCCATGGTGTTTCTTTAACTTTTTATTGTGCATTTTCAAAATTTTCGCTAGTCTGAATGAGACTCATTGGAGGAATAATGATAGTTGTGTGTCCCACATGCTCTTGCAAATATTCTGTTCAAGCAGAAGCTATAGGCAAAGAAAAGATGGTGCGTTGCGCAATGTGCGGAACAACGTGGCAGCAGTCTGCTAGTTGCGAAGTTGATGAGAAACGTCAACGAGTTTGGTGCCTTATAGAATGGACTTTTTTCTGGTTTATCGTTTTCGTTACTATTTTTTCCCTATTTTTCGCAAAGAATGCGGTAGCCAAGATTTGGCCATCGTCGGTTGTGTTCTACGAAGCAATTGGCATGCAGAGCAGCTGGAAAAAAACGTTTGCTCTTCAAAATTTATCAAATTTTTTCGTAGTGAGAAATAACACTCTTTACATGGGACTTAAGGGTGAGCTAATTAATGTCTCAGAAAGCGTACAGACTCTTCCTAGCATTACAATTTCACTTAAAGATGCAGAACCCGTGACAAAAGAGTTTTCGTGTAAAAAAATATGGACTCACAATTTAACGTACAAAAAATTACTTCCAAATCAAAAAGTTGTGTTTGAAACTGAGTTGCAGAGCGTTCCGTACCATAATCTAATTTGCGATATAACTTTGGATACTTTGTAGAAAAATCGATGATTATAAATAATATCATAAATTTTATCCGTAATCTGTACCTTCGTTTTGTTGAAATTGTCGGAATTTTTGTATTTTTTTTTGCGATGACAACAATTGTCGCACTTGTTTCCTATTGCTCGGAAGATCCGTCTTTCAACACTGCAATCGACGGAAGTCCTTCTAACATGCTTTCATCTGTCGGGAGCTATTATTCGGATATTATGGTTCAATTTTTTGGAACATCAGCCTATGTATTTTCTGTTGCGCTGTTATCCTTTGGTCGACAATTAATGAAATATCACGTTGTTTCATTTTTTAGAATAGTATCATCATTGATTGGGTGTGTATTTTGCTCAATAATGCTGGAAATTACCAAAATTGCAAATTCTGGAGTCATTGGAAGCGTTATCGTAAAATTCGTGAGTCGTAGAGTTGATCTCACAAACAAATTATATTTTTGGATATTTACAGCAATTGTCTTCGCTATATTTCTAGCAAGCATTATTTACGCTGTAAAAATAAATTTTTCTGGCTTACATAAATTCGTGCAGCAATTTAGTAGGAAAAGCGGCTTGTTGTTAGAAAAAGCCTCTGATATTGCCAGAATTTCAGAGATAAATATCAAAAAAACCTCATCTCCGAAAAAAACTGAAAAAGCTTCTACAGCGCTGAGTAAAAAAGGGTTTTCGATACCTCCGCTTTTACTTTTAAGAGAAGCGCAGCATAGCGGAGAGAAGTTATCTGAATCCGAATTAAAAGCGTACTCAAATGATTTGATAGGAGTTTTAAGTGATTTCGGAATTAGCGGCGAGATTACCGGTGTAAGTCCTGGCCCTGTTGTTACTCTGTACGAGCTAAAACCGGCGGCTGGAATAAAATCTTCGCGTGTTATCGGATTATCAAACGATATCGCGAGATATATGAGCGCTGTATCTGCGAGAGTCGCAGTTATCCCGGGGAGAAATGCTCTCGGCATCGAGCTTCCGAATAAAAAACGTCAAACAGTGTATTTGCGTGAAATTTTGGAATCCAATGCATATAACAAATCGTCAGCAATTTTACCAATTTCTCTGGGAAAAGACATTTCGGGAGAAGTTATAGTGGCCGATCTTGCAAAAATGCCACATTTATTGATAGCTGGAACGACCGGATCAGGAAAATCTGTTGGGATTAATGCAATGATCCTTTCTCTGCTGTATAAACTTACGCCGGACGAGTGTAAATTTATAATGATCGATCCTAAAATGCTTGAATTATCTGTGTATGATGATATTCCACATCTACTGACGCCGGTTGTCACTGATCCAAAGAAAGCGGTAACAGCCCTAAAATGGGCGGTAAAAGAGATGGAATCAAGATACATGTCGATGTCCAAACTTGGTGTAAGAAACATTGAAGGCTACAACACCAAACTCAATAACTTAAAAAAAACTGGAGAGTCGATTACTCGAAAGGTTCACACAGGATTCGATCCCGAAACCGGAGCGCCAATTTACGAAACCCAGGTCGTGCAGTTGGATCTGATTCCGTACATAGTAATAATCGTGGACGAGATGGCCGACTTGATGCTGGTAGCCGGCAAGGATATAGAAATCACTGTTCAAAGGTTGGCACAGATGGCACGAGCAGCCGGAATCCATTTGATCATGGCTACCCAAAGACCATCCGTTGATGTTATCACCGGCACTATCAAGGCCAACTTTCCGACAAGAATTAGTTTTCAGGTTAGCTCAAAGATCGACAGTCGCACAATTTTAGGGGAACAGGGAGCGGAGCAGCTTCTTGGTCAGGGAGACATGCTCCATATGGCGTCTGCAGGTCGTATGACGAGAATTCATTGCCCATTTGTTAGTGATATGGAAGTGGAAAAAGTTACGGAAAGCCTCAAAGCACAGGGTGAGCCGCACTACATTTCAACAATTTTGGATGATGATGAAGAACAATCAGCCACGGATGATTCCCCTGATCAATCAGGAAATGATCCGATGTATAATGAGGCTGTATCGTTGATATTGCGGGAAGGAAAAGCGTCCACGAGCTTTCTTCAGAGGCATTTAAAAATTGGTTACAACAGGGCTGCCCGCATAGTTGATATGATGGAAGCAGCAGGTATTGTTTCAGCACCAAATCATGTTGGAAAAAGGGAGATTTTAGGTAGATGATAAGAAGAATTATAGTTGCAGTATCGTTGATTTTTACGAATTTTGAGATATCTTGTGATACTCAAAAAAGTAAAGTGGACGCTTATATTGCAGATGTTGAAAAATATTTGAACGATATAACAACCTTTGAGTCGGATTTTATTCAATTGGACAAAAACGGACGTGGATCCATGGGACACTTCTTTCTCAAAAGACCATTTCTTATGAAGATGGATTATAAAAATCCGCCAACGCACGTTTTGATCGCAAAAAACAATAAGATCATTCACTACGATCGCGAATTGAAAGAAAAAACGGAAACATCAATGTATTCTTCCCCGCTATCGTTTTTTCTTGAGCGAAAAATCAATCTGCGCGAAAATTTAAAGATTCTTTCTGTTCAGGATGTGGACGATATGCTTGCCATTAAATTTTGTAAAAAAGATGATGATGAGGAGGGAGCAGTAACACTGATTTTCTCGAAAAATCCACTAATGCTACGAAAATGGATTGTTTTTCCAAACAAAAATGATGAATCACTTTCAGAAACAACTGAAATTTCACTAATTAACTGGAAATTTAAACATAAGATTTCTGACGATGAATTTAATAAATTTTAATAAGCATATCTGAAAACCAATCGTTTATATTTTGGCACATCGTGAAGATAGTAAAGAATCTCAATTAATACTGGTATGACAATCGCGAATTCGACAAAAATCGCTCCTATACGAGCTCTTCTAAGAGCCTGCCCCTCCCCTACCCCACGTTATATTACAGTCACAACCTCAAACAACATTTCCACCCCAAAAGTTAAATATCCACTATTATGGAGCGAAAATGGTCAAGAAAATGCAAACACACTTCATGTTGGTACATTTTTATTGAACAACCCTACTTATTTCGGAGGAATCTCACTAAACAAACCTGGTTTCGGAGTAAAAACCAAAACACTTACAAGATATGATGTATCGACAAAGCCAGAATCAGAACGTATTGGCATAACCAAAAATCCAAACATTTTTTTCGGATCATTATTTCCTTGACTTCCATCAAGGAATGAGTAAGAACGAAAATCTAGTAGTATGATCATCTTCTCTTCTCCTTTCTTAATTTCTAGATTTTTGTATATTTCATTCGGACTTACATTTATTTTATATCTGACAGGACTCCTATCAATGGCAAACAAATAGGTACCATTGAATATGCTCGATGTGCGCGAGGTCCCAATGTAAGGAGAAGTCGACTGTCCACCGCTATCCCACATCCAAAAAGCACTTGCTTTGTTATCACTCAATCCTTTTACGTGAAAAAGGTATACAATTACTGTGTGCCCGAACTTATATTTTGAAGTACCAATACTATATTGTGTTTTACCCGGATACATAGTCAAAGCTGCAGCGCTGAAAATCTTTCCTAAATCTACTCTTGTAATTACTTTTTTTTGATTTTGCATCATATTCGCAGCACAATTAGCGAAAAAATCAATTTTGGAAATCAATCGTTCATATTTTGGTACATCGTGAAGATAATACAGAATCGCGATTAGTACCGGGATGACAATCGCGAATTCGACAAAAATCGCTCCTATACGAGCTCTTCTAAGAGCCTGCCCCCCCCCCCCCGTTGCATTACCGTCATATTTTTAGACAACATTTTCACCCCAATAATTAAATATTCATTATTATGAAGCGGAAATTGTTAAGAAAATGTTGATGCATTTTATTCAGTTCATATCACCACAATACATATTATGCTACACATCCTGTGATGCATCACAAAAACGAAACACATCAAAATCTCTCCCGAAACACATTAATGGAATTATTGGCATCAATGTCACTTTTGGACGATATATTTTAGTAAACTGCTCGTAATCAGTAAAAAGAGCTACTATATCGGCGCGACCTAAAAATAGTGAAAGAAATCGATTATTTACCTCACCTACTTCTTCATAAAACTTCATATTTTTCACAAATATTTTTCTATTTATTTTTGGGAATTTATACACAAGATTCCTTATTTGCATCAAATGGCAATTTTTCTCAAATTTTATATCATCCTGTTTGCTAAAATTACATCCTGAAAATTCGCATAAACCTGCTGTCACCCACTCAAAAATTGCTGCACTGCCCCTTGCAAATGGCGTATTCCGATTAGCTTGCCATATGTACGTAATAAGCGAAGATACAAATGCATTCAATTTTTCTTCAGTCCTAGTTGCTCTTACTTCTGCAGCTGCACAGAAAACTCTATTAAAATATACAATATCACTTCCAAATTTGGCTCCATGTTTCGTTACTAAAATCATACCATTATCAGAAAAAATCATTTTATCTGTTTTATTTGCCTGTTTTCTGACTAACCACTCTGTCAAGAACATCAATTGTTTATTCGAAAAAAAGTGATCCCATAGTTCATGAATTTCGCAAGAAACGCTCAATCCAAATTGATCAGCCTTTTCTGTCATTGATAAAGAAGCAATTGCGAAACGCATACGCGAACAAAAATGCAACAAATTCTTATATAGGATTGACAAGTTGTTAGATGGAATTTGCTCATTGATGCAAAAAATGTCAAAAATAACTTGCACTATTCTTCGAGAAAGAAAATTGAAAAACGATTTATCACCGTAAGAGAATCCTAAATCACAACCAAAAGTTTCAGGAAATTTATTTGTATCATCGAATTTTCCATGAAGTATATTTAAAACCAGCAGTTCAAATTTTTGGCAAGCTTCGGTGTTGTTATTTTTTCTAATTAAATATTTTCCACAAAACTTCGCAATATTTTTTATATAATCTTCTTCATATACAACTCTAGAACCGAATCTAAATTGGACTTCAGGGGCAGGTTCTTCACAAATAGGTTGTAACGCCTTCGTATCATATGCGGCTAACATTACATTTAAAAAAAATAAGTAAAAAAAATTTTTTATCATTTTGTCAACTCCATTTTAATTAGTTATCCAACGGTATACATATATACATCTTTTTTATAAAGAAACAATTGTTTTTTGTGTAGGTTCAATATATGTGAGACTGCCCCATAGCTGCAGTTTGCCTGAATATACTCCATGGTGGTTGCACCGTTCATATATGTTAAGTGGGCACTGGGACATGGCTTTTTCCTAGAGACATGTATATATCGCCATTCGCTTCTTAGAGTAAAAAACTAGTGTTTGATTACTCCTCTAGAAAAAAGCCCTACCTCACTGACAGGATAATGAAAGAAATTGATGCAGGTAACCCTGTTAGTTAATTGCTTTAATCTCGTCAATGGTGAGACCGGTACATTTGTTTACGATACTTGTTGCAATTCCTTCTGATAGCATTGCACGGGCCGTCTCTCTTTTTCCTTTAAGCTCGCCCCTTTCCTCACCGATGGTGATGCCTTCAGCTTTGCCTTCTTCCCTTGCAACAGTGATTTCACTGTTGTGATCATTAATCGTCTTTTGTCTTAGATCGTAGAGAGCTCGTATTTCCGGATC
>JAISZX010000026.1 GCA_031284365.1 Holosporaceae bacterium | reverse complement strand
AAGATCGAAAAAATCCCTCATGGCCTCTGAATTTATAGCTTTAAAGTTATCGGTAATTACATCCATGGTTGTAAGATTGATCGCGCCAAGAATGTTCATGCGAGTTCTTGAAGCCGTTGCTTTTATAGGCTTTCGAGATCCTTTTTTGATCCATCCGTAGGTTGTTTTTGTCGCCATGGTTGGATGAACTCCATCGCAAAACAAAATCGACTCATTCTCTGGAGTTTCATTCTTCAACTTTTCATACTCAGAAACAAATTGTTTTTGTTTCTCAGGATCTGCCTTCGCTGGCACTCCATGTGGCCTAATAAAAGAAAATCCGTTGCTTTTCAGCCACTTAGTCATTCCAGAAACCGTATATTCTAGTCCGTATTTCTGCCTAATATGATTGCAGATCTCGGAAACTTTTGTGTATGAATGAGATGCTATATGATCCACAAGCTCCTGAGTCTGAGTAGATGACATCTTGCTCTCAGATCCTCCTGTCAGAAGCCCTAGCTTCCTCTCTTGACGATATTCCGATACATGCTTGCTAATCGTATCCTCATCCAAAAACAACGCTTCCGCAATCTTCCTGAAACTCCAGCCCTGATTCGACAACAACACTGCCTTTATGCGATCCGCAACTCGTCGCTCTTTTTCTCGACGATGCTTCAACATTAGATCATATACTTCTTCTTCCGTTAAAAAATCCTTCATAACAAAAATCTAACATAAAAGCAAAATGTTTCCAACCACTATCACAGACTTACAATAGCTATTGGTATATCTAAAAAACGATTTTTCCTGTCTTTATCTTTGGATACTTTCAGATCGAATTTCCCATTGCGTTTCCTGAGCCAGATATCATTCTTTATCAAAGAAAAATCTTCGTAGTCGTACAAAATATCATTCATGACTTTATGTGCAACAAAAACGGCATCATTTTTAATAAGCTCGATAGATTCATTGGACGGATTCAATTTCTTTTCAATTTCTATCATATTTGTCCTATTTTTCTATTGGTTTTTCGGTTTACTCAAACACTATTGCCACTGTTCCGGAGATTTCGACTATACAGAATTTTCACTTCGGAATCTTTCTTCATATTATCGAAACTGCAGATTATTCCTACAACACCGGCAGATGCATCGTCTCCAAGAAAAACGTCTATTCCATCGCCGTCCTGCGATTGCGTATTGTTGATATATCCGTAGTTAATGGGATAAACCAGATCCGGAAACCGCGGATGTGCAGAGCCTTTCGGACGATCTATGCTAATCCCGTTTTCTTTTATGACCTTCTCGAATGATTCAAAAAAACGATTCGCTGTATTATTTTTCATGTTTATCGCCTTTCATTGTGATTTCACTGCTTTTATGGCTTTTTATTTGGATGCAAAAATTATAACGACCGAAATTATAACGACCGATAAAATCGAAGATATCGAAATTGAATTTGCAAAAGCGGATAACGAAACGCTGGTTATTTTCGATTACGACGATGTGTTACTGGAACCGGTAGATATCGCTTTGCTTAGTGTAAATAAAAATGTATCGAGAAAAATAGCGGCTGATCTTATGACGTATCAGAATATTTCCAAAGATCAAATGATTATCGCGCTAAGCGTTCTTACCGGAAATATGAAGACTCGTCTTGTGCATGAGAAATGGCCGCTACTTATCACTGTACTCCAATCGCGCGGCATAAAAACTGTGCTGCTTACGTCCTGCGGAGCAGGAAGACAGGGAGTTATCGAAAAAGTCGAGAACGTACGAAGGAATCATTTGTTGAACGTTGGCATCAATTTCAAAAACTGAGGAAGCCGTTCACGTCAGATTGGGTAGAGCAGGAAAAACTCTAACGCTCGCCAATAATTTGACAACAATTTAAGATAATTAATACAATTTTAAAAAAAATGAGCTACAATATAGAAAGTTGAGCAACGCTAGCTGGCATAGAAATTAGGCCTAAAGCCTTTGACAATAATAAAAACGAGAGGAAAGGTGAAAAATGAGAAAAATGATTTTAATAGCTGGATTTATGGTTGCAAGCTTTCATATGGCGCTTGGCGTTAATTATGTCAAAATGGACGGTGGAGGTGCACTCTGTGATTTGAATATTTCCTTGATAGATGATCTTAAAATTGTATCAGACACCGACGACTTACCTCATGCATTTAAAATAGGGGCTGAATTTCTTATGCTGTGCAGAACACTTATGTTCGCAAATCCTGTGAGTGCATCCGGTAAATATAAGAATTGGGATGAATTAAATCAGGCTAGGAGCGAATCTTCAACACCTCTTTTAATTATGAAAAGTACGAAAGAAATGAAACAACTCGCTGACTTGATCAAGAGAGGTTTTAAGACAAGGAACGTAGTCGTGACGGGAAGGATAGGCAAAAAAAACGTAATAATCAGCACAGGTATAGGGATATGTTTGGATGAAAAAGATAAAGAGAGAGTTGAAAGAGGACTGAACGTGGAGGTGATAGATCTACTCGACATAGTGTATATTTGGTTTCCGCGTGATAAGCTGGTTATACACAGAAATAATTTATTCGAACATCGGAGTCTGATGAGATTGGAAGAGCAAATATATACGTATAGTGAATGTGATGCAAAGGAGAAAAATCTCGCGGAGATTAAAATAAGAGAACTATGCAATACACATCGCGAAAGATATGGGAAAGAAATTGGGGAACCGCCGAAAACGACAGAAGGCATGGAAAAATTTACAAAAGAAACGACGAAGATCATTGCCAAAAAGAAAAAACGCTGGGAGAATCAAACATGCTCTGTCTACTAGCAATCCGGGATTTTTTAAACGAGCTTATCAAAATGAATAGAGTATTGTCTGGAGAAAAGAAGAGGTTAGATTTTGATAAAGCTGAAACATGGGTGAAAGATACTTTCAGCACACCGCTGAAATGTATTGGTCCAGTCTACGGAACAAGTCCGGGCGAAATACCAGAAAATGTGCTGGAAAATGTGGAAACGCTCGTGGACCAATTACTTGGTGGCGGTAACTGCGATCTCGCGGGGTTTGCGTCAGAAGATGATGAGAAAGGCGTGGTGACAAAAAAGCCGCTGGATAAATCGATGAGGTACATGAGCGACATGCTACATAGCGAACCTCTGTTTATGATGTGGATAACGAAAAGTAAAGAAGATACAATATATTACTTCACACAACGAGATATGTGCCAGAGCTGCGATGACTGGAGTGGAAATTGGGTGAAATCTGGAGGATACGCGCCGCGTTCGGCCCCTAAGAGGCTGTTAATTTTATCTGCACATGCCAGCAATAGACCGCTAGTCCCGACAGCAGACTATACGGCTAGACTAAAAAAAACGGAGAAAAAACTAGAGTGGGAAGTATCCGAAACAATACACCCTGGAAGACCAAGGGATGATGAATTGAAGAAAAAGGTAATTAGAATTAGAGTACCAGAATTAAGTAACTATCCGAGTAATGAATACGAAAAAGCCGAGAAGATATTGAAGGAGAAAACGGACAGCGGAGAGTGGAAAAAGAAACCAGGAGAAATTGAGATAAGGATGGCAAAACTGAACGCTAAAGGAGAAATAGAAGAAGATAGAAAGGAGATGATTGAGGTTTACAAGACGAGAGCGGAAAGAGATAATAAGGCCATGGACAATGTAAAAGCATTATACAAAGGATTTTAAAAACGAGAAATCTCAGATACAATGATGAAACCAGTAAAGGACAACTTAGATGAATTTTGGAAAAAATATGAGAGTGAAGAAAACGAAAATAAGAAATGCTACTTGCTAAGTAATTACATGAGGTTGTTGGATATATATGGGTGCCAACCTGAACCGATAATGAGGCCAGGAAAAACTTGGCGCTAGCGTATATAGGAAACAAGAGCCGGCTGCATTAGCCCACAAACTTTGGCTGTGAGGAAATGTTTTTTTAGTTGTTTCTTGCAAAAAGTGAATTATGTATGTGATAATTAAATATATGGAATGGTGTAGTGTTTTTTATTAAAGAAGGAGATAGATTATGTTTGTTAGATTGATGATTACGTTTTTGATGTCCACACTAGTTTGTAGTATGTATTCGTTACAGGAACAGAAAGACAAGGACAGAGTGGAAAGACGTATGAAAAACCTAGACGCGAGCTCGAAATTGACGCGAGCTGTGGAGACGTATTGTTACGCACTACAAACTGGCGCAGCAAAACCACTTTTGGAGCTCTTAAGAGACGAGGTAAAAACAACCTCACAAAACGTGCCCAATATACAGTCCAGCTCTGACGATTTCGGGATGAGCTCGCGCAGCGTGGCTAGCATCAAACTGAGCGAATTTGACAATGAACTGTACTCGAAGATAACGGCTGCGGCGACACCCACATGCGAATGATTATGAATACAGAAAGAATACAGGATTCTTTGTCGATTCTGATGGAAAGATCAAATTTGACTTATTGAATGTATCTGCATATCTATATTCCACAAGAGGAATGGTTTCACTCGAATCCTGTGCGTTTGATATAGGGCAAACGGATAAAACCTTTTTTGGAAGTTTTGCGGATCTTTCACATGCTCGCTATTATTTGAGTGGAACTGCGAGACTTCCGCGTTTCGGGCTCGGACAGTATCAATGCGCAGATTTGGATCAAACAACAGGTAAAAAGAGATAACTAGAAGTTTGTAACGATGATTTATTCTTGACTTCTATGGTAATGCGGCTTTAAGCTTGATACGCAGATTTGTTGATAAATTAAACTCAAATGAGTCGTTTCTTGTATCACTTTTAAAGCCGCTTCGCTATAATACTCACTGTATTGGTGCTTGTATTTTTGTGGTAACGATGCGATGAGTCATGTGAGTTCGAAAAATTTCCCATAAAAATCATGGAAGTTGATCTGTAATGCCTTTTTTGAAAATTCTGTCCGGCACTCCGCTGTGGGTGTTTTTCGTTTTCGCCTATTTGCTGTTTGTCGGAATC
>JAISZX010000113.1 GCA_031284365.1 Holosporaceae bacterium | reverse complement strand
ACGTCGGAACTTCTTCCTTCAACGATGATAATACAACCTTTGCTTTAAATGCTGCGCTATAATGACTACTCATACTTGCCTCCTCTTATTCCACCTATATTAACAATTCCGAACTCTATATGTGGTCTAAATTTTGGGGAGCACCATATCTATCTGGCCGAAAATCCTGATTCCTGGAACAGAATCCTGCAAACTGTATCATCATTTGTAAGTCTGTTCAGTACGTTGGAGCAAAGAGGAAGAGATTTTGTCTTTAAAGAAGCCTAGTAACTGTCGCTGTTTCATTGTATACTGCGTCAGTTTTTCATATTAAAGATATAAAATTGAGCACAGAAACGTTGATTGATTCACATTCAGGGCAGAATATGCGGGTGTTGCCACACAATATCGAGGCTGAGCAGTCCCTTCTTGGCGCCATCATGTTCAACAATGATTGTTATGAGATAGCATCTGATATTCTCTTACCGATTCATTTTGCAACTCCAGTCCACGGAAGGATCTATGAAGCGATTAGCAAACTAATATCACAAGGATTTATTGCTGATCCAATAACTTTAAAAACATACTTCGAGAAACAGGAAGAATTAAAAAATGTTGGTGGAGGCGAATACCTGGTACATCTTGTGAATTCAGTTATTTCAACTTCCGGAGTGCGAGATTACGCCAACGCAATATACGACATGTATCTGCGACGACAGCTGATCCATATCGGAGAGGATATGTCAAAGAATGCTCAGGAATTCGAATTAAATACCGGTGCCCAAAAGCAAATGGAGCTTGCAGAAGCTAAGCTGTACGAGCTGTCTATGTCCAGCAGAACTGGAGGATTTATTCCTTTCTTTGACGTATCTGCCCAAACAATGACAATTGTTGAAAAAGCTTTCAACAATTCAAGTGGAATCATAGGAATTACAAGTGGATTCATAGATTTAGATAAGTATCTCGGAGGTCTAAATCGATCTGACCTAATCATACTAGCTGGCCGTCCATCGATGGGAAAAACGGCTCTCGCAACCAACATAGCATTTAGTGCCGCAGCAGCCTATGCCAAAAAGGTAGATGGAGGTGGAAAAGTTGCATTTTTCTCTTTAGAAATGTCATCAGAACAGTTAGTAACTAGAATTTTTTCTCAGGAATGCGGAATTCCATCAGAAAAAATCAGGCGTGGCGAAATAAGAGAAGAGGATTATGCAAAGGTCTACAAAGTTCATCAAAAATTGGCTGATCTACCGCTATTTATCGATGATACTCCGTCGCTAAGCATTTCTTCAGTTAGAACTCGCGCTAGAAGATTGAAACGACAGCAGGGAGTTGATTTAATTGTTATTGATTATCTGCAATTGCTCCAGGGAAATGATGAAAAACGCAGTGAAAATCGAGTACAGGAAATTTCAGAAGTTACTAGATTGCTGAAAGCTATGGCAAAAGAACTAGACGTTCCAGTGATAGCGCTGTCGCAATTGTCGAGAGCAGTGGAATCGCGGGATGATAAACGTCCCCAACTGTCTGATTTACGCGAATCAGGATCTATCGAGCAGGACGCCGATGTAGTTATGTTCGTATACCGAGAGGAATACTACGAAGCTCGGCGCGAACCGACTCCCGGCACAGAGAAATACGTGGAGTGGCAGGAGCGAATGTCAAAGATATACAATCGAGCCGAAATAATTTTGGCGAAGCAGAGGCATGGTCCTATTGGAACAGTGAGATTGCAGTTCGATGGTAGATATACAAAATTTAGTAACTTATTGGAATCAGAAAGGGATAGCAGTGGATACCCAAAAGAGTAATTTGTTAGAAAGTGTTGAGCCTCATATATTGGCTGTTTCTATTATAAATTTAGATAATGTGGCAAAGAATTATGAAAGAATAAAAAAAGAAGTTACCACAAATGTGCATGTAACTGCTGTTGTAAAAGCTGATTCCTACGGATTTGGCGCAATTCCAATCAGTAAAAGGCTTTACAAGGAAGGGTGCAGATTTTTTTTCGTAGCTACAATAGAGGAAGGCAGGAGATTGCGTCAAGGCTTGGCTGCAGCAGATGCACAAATTTTCGTGCTTGGTGGTCTATTGAGCAATACAGAAGACATGCTGGTAGAATACGGTCTAATTCCCGTGCTTAACAATTCCTATCAATCGGATCTATGGATTAATCATGCAAAAAAATTGAACAAAAAATTGAAAGCAGTTATTCACATTGATACTGGAATCTTCAGAAATGGCTACTCATACAGAGATATCGGAGATAATTTTCTCGACAGTCACAGCAGCTTGGACGTAGTTTTTGTGATGAGCCATCTAGCATGTGCTGATACTCCAAACCACCCATTAAATAGATTGCAATTGGAGCGTTTTAAAGACGTTTTGAAATCTTTTCCGAACGCGAATGGATGTTTGTCTGCAACAAACGGAATTTTTCTTGGAGAAGAGTATTTTTTCGGTGCTGTTAGACCTGGAAAGGCGTTATATGGATTTTCCGTTCGCGAAGATAAGATTGGATCAATGGTTCCAGTTATGGATCTTTTCTCTAGAATTGTTCATATAAATCATCTTAGAGCTGGCGACACAATCGGATATGGAGCAACATTCACAGCCGATCGCGATATGACAACCGTAACTCTTGGTATTGGGTACGCTGATGGCTTTATGAGAAAATTTGAAGGATTTGGATGCGGCTTTCTCGGCGGAAATGTAATAAAGGCAGTTGGTAGAATTTCAATGGATTATATTGTATTCGACGCAACGAAAGTAGAAAAAAAATATCTAAAAATCGGAGATTGGGTTGCTTTAACCAACGATACCGATTATACACTTGAAAGATGGGCTTTGGAATTGAATACTCTTCCACATGAAGTGGCCTGCAGATTCGGTTCCAGAGTTAAGAGAATTTATGTTGGAGAAGCATAAGTAATGTATAACAAACCACTTGCAATGCTGGGCAGATACACTCTCGCGACTTTGGCTGAAATAGGGCGAGTTTTTATATTCTCTGCTAGGGGAGTACAAAGTTGCTTCATTCCACCTTTTTATCTCAAAGAGATTTTACATCAGGTAATGACTGTTGGGTTCTATTCGATACCTATAGTTGGTGTGACTGCGCTTTTCGCCGGAATGGTTCTGGCCCTTCAAACATACGTCGGATTCACAAGGTTTAACGCAGAGGGAGCGATTGCTTCAGTTGTGGTTTTATCCATCACCCGCGAGCTTGGTCCTGTTTTTGCTGGGTTGATGGTTGCTGGTCGCGTGAGCTCGTCGATTGCGGCGGAAATTGGATCGATGCGTGTTAGCGAGCAAATCGATGCTCTTATGACATTGCGTGTGGATCCATTTAAATTTTTAGTTGCTCCGAGAATCATTGCTGGAGTATTCATGGTTCCATTCCTGGTACTAGTCGCTGATATTATCGGCGTAATGGGTGGATTTTTGGTCTCCACAACTTTGTTGAACTTCTCGACTGGTTCTTATGTGTCCCAGACACTGCAGAATATGGAAGCGATTGACGTTATTTCTGGACTTGTTAAAGCGTCAGCGTTTGGGTTTTGTGTGGCTATCTTCGGATGCTACAACGGATTTTATAGCGATCTTGGTGCGAGAGGCGTAGGAAATGCCACTACAAGCGCGGTCGTTTCTTCTTGCATTGGTATTTTGGTTTTAAATTATTTATTAACAGCAATATTTTTTGGAACATGAGTAAGATAGTATTTAGTGATGTTCATAAGACGTTCGATAGTGGTCTTCACGTATTGAACAGTATATCTCTGAACATAAAATCTGGAGAATCTCACATAATTCTTGGGCAATCTGGTTGTGGAAAGTCAGTTTTGCTGAAGTGTCTGCTTGGTATTTTTGATATCGATTCTGGGGATATTACGGTAGATGAAATTAGCGTAAAAGACAGAAAAAAATCCAATGAATACCTACGAAAATTTAGTATATTATTTCAGGGAAATGCGCTGTTTGATTCCATGACGATTCTTGAGAACGTGATTTTCAGTGCAAGTCAGGTAAACAAAAACAAATTCGAGTGCAGGAATATTGCAGAAGAGAAATTACTGGCCGTAGGACTCGAAGATAGCGTATTTAATCTATATCCAGCGGAAATATCCGGAGGAATGCAGAAACGCGCAGCTTTGGCTCGCGCTATTGCCATTGAGCCAGAGATTCTTTTATTTGATGAACCAACTTCTGGATTGGATCCTGTTACAGGCGGTATGATATGCAATCTTCTGAAAGATACGATTGAATATCTCGGAGTTACAGCTCTCACCATAACTCATGATCTGAAGGTTGCAGCATTTTTGGCAGATCGTGTATCAGTTCTAAATAAAGGGTGTGTGGTTTGGACTGGTTGTACAGAAGAAATGGAAGACTGTCACAGCGACTTCGTAAAAAATTTTTACCATGCATCAAACGCAATTTCTAAATAATTTTTGTTATGAAAAAGTGTACAATTAATTTTATCGTAGCCAGTGTTTTTTGCGGCTGTGGTGTTGATATTGAGTGTATGGATACTGCGCCTACCCACAGTTCAGATGAAAGTCGTGGGCAGATTTTTGCAGAATGTGTTGTTATGGATGGTTATTCCCCGAAAGATGCAGATTCCAGTAGTGAGCATACTGCTTGCTTTATACAATGTGAAGTTGTGGTTGATGATGAAAAAAAAGTGTATTTGGTGTCACATGAGGAAGATCTATATGATTTTTTAAATAAACATGGAATTTTTACCAATCAGGTTGTGGATAATATTGGCTGTATTTTTTTGGAAGAAGGAAATTCTGACCGATTTAATTTCTTGTGTCTAGGTGGAACGATTATTGTTAATTCGTTATACTTTCATTATGAAGAAGTGAGAAAAATTGCTCAGTTAAGCGAGATTTTCGACTACAGAACTCGTGATGGCAATTCATTAAATTTTCTTGAAGTATTTAATGACTCAGTATTTTTTGGTAATTTAGATTTTGTTAAAATCTCCAACTTCGGTGATGATTTCGTAAATACGGTTTATAATATACTGACGGGTGTAAGCGCTAAACTTAGAGAAGATTCACATGATATTTGCCGAGGAAAAATTATGTTATACCCCAAGGATGATTGGAGATGGTTATGCGGCATTCCTTGTGATATTATGGTAGATACAATGGATGATCATGGGGAGCTTGTTGGTAGTTACTCACTTAGTCTTGATAAAGATGAATTTCGGCTTGAACCTTTTTACAAGCTCAAGTATATCGAAGAATGCCATAGACCTATAATAGAATCCTCTTTCAATATGGGAATGTTATACTGTTCTTCATTGTTAGGGTATACTGAATTGACACTTAAGAAAAAACAATAATTGTTCTTTGGATTTTTAAAATACCATTTTTTATTTCCTAGAACTTTGAACAGAACGCTTGTTAAAGCAGATAGCTGTCTATGCTAAAGGCGATGGTAAAAACAGTATCGACTGCTTGACATTAATATTGAACACCGTACGATTATGAAAACGCCGTTGTCTTTTTTATCAGCTCACTATTATCATATAAGGAAAGCATTATGCTGGTTTTTTGTTTAAAAATAATATTGGTATTATATACCAATTCTACATGAGAAACAGGATTTTAGTGCTTTAGTAATGCTGAATTTTCAAGCAGTTTTGTCCGGATTCTCATTTTAGATGAGTATAAGTTAATAAATTTTTAATATTCAACTGGTAGTATGGTTATGTTGATAAATAAGAGAATATAATGAAAAAGAAAATAATGATAATTAGCGTAGTATTTTTGCAATTTGCTGTGGAAGCTGTGGATCCGCGTCCTGTGGTGCCTGCAGCTGCCACTGTAGCAAGGCTAGCAGTTCCTCCTGCAGCACAGGAGGAACTTATTGGAGCACTAAAAGAAAGACAAGAACTAGCAAATAGTCTGAAAACCGCTAAAATTGGTGAGAAGATTAGAATTTTCAGAGAAAGAGTAGGCAAAGTATCTGAAGCAGATGAAGTTTTTAATGATCTAAGGGAAAGAGCTCGTGCAGCTATACAAGGAGCTGTCGATGCACCTACAAAGGAAAATCTTAAAGAATTGGTTGAATTATACGATAAATTTCGTGAAAGTGTAGCAAAGGACATGCTTGTTTGCCCTCACCTTTTTGCCAAACTTTGTACTATTGATGATTTTGCTGTCCGGCTTAAAAAATCGTGTGATGATCTTTATAATTTGTTCGGTCAGATTGCTGATGCTAGTAAATCTGCCATGGACAAGGCTAAAGCTAAGGCCAAAGAGTTAGATAATGATATTGACAAGTCATCTAGTGATGTTGAATTTTTATCTGCCAGAATTCTTAACTTGATTGGGATAGGTAAAGATGGGGATATTACAAATATTCCGGAAGAGTTTATGGGAATCTACAGTTGCTTTTATGGTATTCAGATACAAGAGAAAATATGATTAAATATATCGGTACTGGTCAATTAGTTACACATATTGAAGAATTGCGTAGCCGTGTCATGAGCTTACCTATCGACGTTTCCAGTAAATTTAGTGAATGCATACTTTACCGAAATATTGTGGTGTTTGCCAATGAACTGAGATTGGATTCAGAAGAATTTATCCAGATGGTTCTAAAAGGTGGAGACCCTACGAAAATCAAAGATGGTGTCATTTGGAGTGTTGATGAGCTAAAAGATAGAAAAAAAGTGATTGATGAGAAGAATAATGAGTATTTTACCGATTACTTTAATTATCTATATAAAATCTGTATAGATTCCCTGAAACTCGAGAAAAGACATGATGAAAGTCCATTTTTGAAGAAAGCAAATCTTATAGGGAAAGTATATTTAAGAGAATTGCTGGAGAATGAATCACCTTATGAATGTTTATTTAGAAAAATTGGATACACTTCATCTCAACTTAAGTTTCCGCTCGCTGAAGATATGTTTGGTAAGATTGCTTCTGATAAAGTACCACCTTTTTTGGTGATACCAACTATGACGATACAAGATGATGATGATGATGTTGAGGATGGAAACATGATTAGGGAAGGCGGTTGGAAGTTACACGTATCAGCAACTCCGTCTTCTGCCGGAAAAGTAGCTAAAGCCGTTATTCCATATCTGGTAAACGAATCAATTTATTTTAAGATAGTACCGACTGCAAATGCTTTGCGTAGACTTAACTTAACATCGAAGATTTCAAGTAGTTATTCACAATACGGGAAATTCATCACAATTTATCTGACTGGTAGGAAAAATGGAGCAGAAATTGCCAAGCATATAGATGACAGATTGTGTAGACCTGATTTCACCAGAAAAGATTTCGTAACTTGCTCTGGTGATTTTTCCATCGGAAAATCAGGAGCTGTTTCTACACGCTATGTTGATAGTTATGTGACTGATTGTCAGTTGCCTCTTAATACGGATGATCAAAGAAGAGAGCCGATTGTTCCAGATCCAATATTTGATGATTTAGCTAATATTCCCCCTATATTTCCGCTGCACTATTGTGAACTAAATGTGAGTGGGACTTTACGTTTAGATGAAGATTTAAGTAAGGAAGAACGTGATTTTCGAACAAAACTATTTTATAGGATTTTTAGGGAAAATATGAAGGCACTTGGTCTTGCAATTGGTAGGGAAGAGCATCTTGATCCATATCTTCTGCAAACTATTAATAGATAATGATCCTGAATTAGTTAAACTACTGTTGAATAGACGCTTGAGAACATTGTTCGCAGGCGTCTGCGTCATCGACTATTGAACACCATACAATAATGAGTAAACACCGTTGTCTTTTTTTATCAGCTCACTGTGGGATCCAACTTCAACGATTTCACCATGATTGATTACAACGATTTTGTCGGCATTTTTTACCGTGGACAATCTATGCGCAATAACAATTACCGTGCGATCTTTCATCAGATTGTCGATCGCTTGCTGCACAATGGCCTCGGATCTAGTATCAAGCGCCGAAGTCGCTTCATCAAGAACTACCACCGGAGCATTTTTTATGAAAGCGCGTGCAATGGCAACGCGTTGCTTCTGTCCACCAGAAAGTAGAATGCCGCGCTCACCAACTTCCGTATTCAATCCTTTGCTAAATTTAACGATGAATTCATTCATACACGCGGATTTTACTGCGCGATCAATTTCCTCGTCGCTCGCATCACTTTTTCCCATTAGGATATTTTCAAGAATTGTTCCATTAAACAAGAAATTGTCCTGAAACACAACTGCTATTTTATCGCGCAGCGAATCTAAATCAAAATCCCTTATATCGACTCCATCTATCAAAATTTGTCCGGATGTTACGTCATAAAACCTTGGAAGAAGATTTACGAACGTAGTTTTTCCTCCGCCGGAATTTCCAACCAATGCAACGGTTTGGCCAACTTCTATGGTGAAAGTTATGTTTTTCAGTACTAGCCTATCTTTTTCATATTCAAAATGGACGTCCTTGTACTCGATTTTATTATTTATGGATGTGAGCTGAACAGCATTCGGTTTATTTAACACACTTGGAGTACTTTTCAGCAATGAAAAAACTCTTTCCATCGCCATCAGCGATAAATGCACTGAATTGAAATCATTTCCGATGGATTTTATTGGCTGATAAAGCATGATGACAGAAGTGGTAAATGCAACGAATCCACCAGCGGTCAAAAGATCATGCGAGATCAAATAACTGCCAACCCATATTATAATTGCAATGCCAATCCCAACCACAAAATGCATAATCGGAGATAAAATCCCGGTGCGCTGCACCATTTTTATGCTTAGTTTAAACGCAAAATCCAAAGCATTGGAAATTTTTCGCAGTTGACTATTGTAAAGATTGTACGATGTTACAACTCTGTTTCCGGAAAATGCTTCCACATAATGTGTGGCTATTGCGGCACCTGAGAAAACCGTTTGATTAACGATTGCACCGACTCGTTTCCGAATAGTTGTAAGCGGATAAACGGCAATTACTAGGACAATTATCGCAACAATCGCCAATCTCCATGAGATTATGAATAAAGCAGTGATCAACGATAGCGAATTAAAAATTCTTGTGGAAAACATTTTTAGATGGTTTAACAAACCACTACATGCGGAGTCCACATCGTTGTTGAATCGTGCTTGTATTGTTCCGGAGACATTTTTGTCGAAGAATGCCGCATCACATAGCATCAATTTCTTGAAAAGATCGTACTTTAAACCGTTGCTAATTTTTGCTCCAACCCATGCATTAAGATAGGTGGCCAGATAAGTGAATGCGCTCTGAATTATTGTAAAAACAACTATCAAAAGCGGCATGTAAGTACTGATGGTTGAACTTTTTCCGGATGTAATAGAATCAATATAATTTTTTAGCGCCCAGGGAATGACTGTGTCCATCATTCCGACTGGAAGAGTGACGAAAACCGCCATCAAAGCTCTCGCCCAGTATGGTTTCACATAGGGATAAATGCCTTTATAATTTTTAAATGCATATGAATCTTTTATTTTTTCTCTTATTTTTTTTATCATGTGATGATTTTTTTTACTGCCTTTTCTCCAAAATTTACATCAGGAATGCATTTTAATTCCATCAAACACATCATGTAGATATCGACGCATTTCTGCCTGTGCTGCGCTGCTAATAACAAGATCCCCCAATTCTGAAACAATATCGTTTATATTTTTTGGGCATTTATCGTAACTTTTCAGCCTATAGACATTATTCAACTCTGTAATTTCCATATTTTTCATTTCACTTTCGGTAAACAGTTCCTCAACCATTTTCTCACCTTTTTTCAGACCGATGATATTTATTTTGACGTCCTCACCAACAATTGAATTTTTGCTGCGGATCAAACATTGTGCTATTTCATATATTTTGATCAATTCTCCCATATTCAATATATAAATTTCACCATAATCTCTGCGAATTAAACACGAAATCACAAGCTGAGCTGCCTCTCGAATCGACATAAAAAACCTTTTTACATCTTTGTGAGTAACAGTTAAATATTTATATCTATCCAACTGATACTCGAAAAGAGGCAGAACCGATCCATTTGAATTAATTACGTTTCCGAAACGAACTATATCAAATTTCGTCAAACTATCAGAAAATTGTTTAATATAAAATTCGCCAAGCTTTTTTGTTGCTCCCATAATGCTTGTTGGATTTACCACTTTATCCGTTGATATAAATACAAAATTTTTAATTTTATTTTTTATCGCAGCATCAATGACATTTTTAGTTCCGATGACATTGTTCATAATCGCCTCATCGATGTTGTTTTCCATGAGGTAGACATGCTTGTAGGCCGCAGCGTGAAATATAATATCCGGATTTTCCTCGGAAATGGCTCGATCTATTTTTTGACGATTTACAATGTTCCCTATTATTAATTTGTATCTTTCCGGGGCAATATTTTGCTCTCTCAATCTCTGATCTAGATTGAATGTTGCAAGTTCCGAGCTGTCATACACAATAACCTGCTCCACATCCAAATCCAGCAGCTGCCGGACAATTTCAGACCCAATTGACCCGACTCCACCGGTTATGAACACCCTTTTATTTGCGTAAATAGAAGAAAGAAGATTGGTGTCGCTTTTCCTAAATGCTCGCCCCAAAAAATCTTCACAGGAAAAGTTTTTCACGTTACCGTAGGCAACAAGATTTTTGTTAATTGTTTCCTGGGTTCTTGGTATTAATTTTACTGGTATTTTGTTGTTTAACAGGTTTAGAAGAATTTTCCTCATTAATTCTCCGTCGGCGGACGGCAGCGCGACAATGATTTCGTCTATTTTGTATTTTTGCGTTATAGAAGGGAGTTGATCAATTAATCCAAGAATATGTTTTTCGTCAAAACAACTGTTATCGTCAACGAAACCTATAACATTGATATCGCTGTGATTGTTTTTTATATCCTCTTCTAATAATTCTCCGGCCACTCCAGCGCCGACAATAATCACATTTTTCATGAAACTAGACTCTTTATTATAGCATTATTATCTCTAAAAAAGGCAAACACACCTTCTAGCCCCCATGATAATTCCGTTGGCTTAATATTGCAAGGAATTGTTTTATTGGCCGTGGGACATGCAATATCGGTTCTTTTGTGATCAACCACATTCAATGTTGACGAAGTTATACATTGAACAGCATTGCATAATTCTCCCAAAGAGTGCATTTTTCCCGTTGCCAGATCATAGGTTCCATACAATTGGCTTGTAATAACAAACTCAACGTAGCGTCCTATGTCTTCTGCAAAAATAAAATCCCTTCTGATATCCATGTTATTGATTTCAATTGGAATATTATTAATATGATTATATAAAATGTTGGCAACAAGGCTTCCCTGTCTATATGGAATCTGATATTTCCCGTAGGTGTTAAATAATCGTAGGATTGTGAGCTTTTTGCAGTGGTCCGTATAGATTTTTTCCAAAGCAGATTTTCTTAGGCCATAAATTGACGTCGGATTGGCGTAAACAACCGCGGATGAAAATAAAATAATATGCGCATCTGGATTTACGTTTTTTAAAAAATACATTTCTTGCTCTATATCGAGTTTATTATCAATGAGATGTACATACACATCAAAAAACTCCCCTATGTTTTCGCAGTACAGATTTTTTTTTATAAAATTTTTGGATATTGTTCGAAAAGGAGATGGAGTTCGCCCCAGGGAGTAGTGCTCAAATTTTCCAGACATTGAGTCTGCGAGATTTCTTCCAATAAAACCTTCTCCGCCAAGTAACAGAATTTTCATTCTATCATTCCTATTTGTCTCATAGTTTCCACAAAATTCTCTTTATTGAATTTTCGCGCAATCGACTCTTTTATGTACTTTTGTTTATCTTTTAAGACTTCCTTATTTGTCAGCAATTCTTTTAGTATTTCGACATAGCGATCGGTATCAAGGTAATTTTCCACTAAAAATCCATTTTCTTCATTAATTACCTCACTAATACCTCCAACATTTGGAGCTATAACCGAATAACCGTAGGACATTACTTCCAACAGAACGTTTGGAATACCATCACTTTCGGATGTGTACAAAAATAAATCGAAATCCGGACGTACTATATTGGCAAATTCGGTGAATCCTCCATAATACTTAACATTGCGATTTTTTTTTAATTTGTTTAGGTAATTATCTTTGCCGATGCCAAATATATGGAAAAAGATGGGAAGATTTTCACATTTTTTTACGATCTCCCAAAGAAGATCCAACCTTTTTTCCCTATGAATTCTGCTAGCCCAAAAAACGTTAAATGTACCATCTCTTAACTCGGGAACGTTGTCATGCAAATCTGTGTACGAATAGTTGCAAATAAATTTTTCTTTACTGATTCCGTATAATTCTGCAAGCTCATTTATCAACCCTCTGTTATCTGTAATAATTTTTGATAAATGTGGTATTGTTTTGGAGAGGTAATCCACATTACACCACAACATTTCTTTTGTGTCTTTTGTAAATGATAATGCGAAAACATTCAAATATATCTTTGAGTAGCGACTAATTTCATCCCCATATGCTGCCAGCGTTTCAAAAAAACTATAACTGTTGTAGAAGTATATCATAGTTGGTCTGTGGTGGATCATTAGTGATGCAATAATTTTTACTTTTTGGTGATTGGATAAGTTATCAAATAATTCATCAAGATGAATAACTTTAATATTCGTTGGTAGCACACGTTTTGTAGCATTCGGATTTTTATCTGTTGTGAATACTGTTATATGACTGTGAGTATTTTGCAGTTCATCTATGTATCGACACGCAACTTTTTCCGCTCCTCCAATTCCGATAAACGGCATAAAAATACAACAAGTTGTATCTTTATCGTATAAATTCAGCAATTTCGCGAGGCAAAACGATTCCAAAAAGCAACCTTTATCGTAGGAGCAGAGAATATGTTTATATTTCCAACTTTGGATAATTGGTTCTATCCTGTTTATATCAATAATCGTTTGCATTAGCCATTTGGGCTTTTTCAAGTTACCAGGGCGAAAATAAACCCCGTTTAGAAATTTTTGATACCAAATGTACCTATGTCTATGCATAAAACCATTTATGTATTTTAGAAAAGCAAATAACTTGAACAGTTTATAGCAACCATAGCGCCATAGACATTTTACTGGAAAATCAATGGGATGACACAGATGCCCGTCCAAATCGTACTTTAATTTATCAACAAAAGAAGATTTTTTTTTCAATTCTCTCACAAAAACGACCGTTCTATCCACGGAGCAGTGTTTGTATTTTGCTGTACCGCAATTAAAACTCCAATCAGGATCAAAGTACTTGTTCGATGATATAAATCTATGTTTTGTAAAAACTTCCTTTTCCGCAAAGTATCCGGAGGTAAAAATGTTTCCGGACAACAATTTAAAATTTATTCTTTTCTTTCTGTTCTCACATTTAACTATATCCATATCTTTGTCAAAGTGAACTTCATACATCGGGTGCGCTATAATTTTTTCTGATGATGATTCCGAAACTTTAAACGCTTCTGCCAACCAATTTTCAGAAAAAAGATCTTTAGCTTCCAAGAAAGTTACGTATTTACCAACCGCATTATCCGCGCCAAAGTTTTTACTTTCCCAATTATCTAAAAAATCAACATTGAAAATTTTACAAATTTCATTGTTTTCGTACCGAGAAAAATACTGTTTCGTTTCCAAACTCACAGTATCCAGCACTATTAGTATTTCCGAGGTGATTCCAGATTCACCTGCGTAATCGATTGCTTTGAATAGCGACTTCATCGCATGATGAGCGACTATTTCATCATTACCTACAGTAACAACTACCGAAATATCCATCTAAATAACTCCGCAATACTGTTTGTCACATAAAAAAATATGAATTTCAACTTGTTATGAATAGAATCTGAATCGTAATATCTTTCTTTATATATTTTATTCCAAATTTTTCCATATCCATTTCCACAACAATAGGCCTTTTCATTCATAAAAATACGTTTTGCCACTTCTAGGATATAGGGTAAATTTTTAGATATGTTGGTTTCATGCCTCCTATAATAAAACAGAACTTCCCTGTGGCGCTTTATTTTATATTTTTTTGATACCTGCAGATGCATATAGTAATCTTCAATAATCACATCACTGTTCCACCCTCCAGCGTTAATGGCCGCCTGTCGAAGTAGTAAAAATCCAACATTTATGCGATTTCCATCTAACAAATTACAATAAAAATCAAAATCATCATTATCCACATCTGGCCAAAATTCATTTAAACCATACTCGTGTAAAGTTTTGTAGGTGGCTTTTTCTACATCGAATGTTTTTTGATATTTTTCATCCAAATAAAATCTTTTTCCATCGCTATCTATCCACGCAATATCTGGAAATATTAATCCAGCATTACCAATATTTTTGTGGAGAATTTCTATGGCTCTTGGATGAGCCACATCGTCAGATGCTATATAATAAATGTACTTTCCACTTGCTATGTACAAAGTTTCATCCAGTACATTGGCGGTTCCACTATTTTTTTGTTTTCTAAATAGAATGCGTTTAAAGCGTTTTTCACACTCATCTTTCAATTCATCGATTTTTTCCCAGGTAGCATCTCTGGAACCATCATCCACTATTATCAATTCCAAATTCTGGTAGGTTTGATTAATTATAGATTTAATGGCGCTTTGAACGTACATTTCGTGATTATATGCCGGGATAATCACCGAAACAAGGTCATCATTTGTATGCATTTAATACACTCAATACTTTTTCTACTTCGATGTCGCTCATAACCGGAGATATCGGTATACTAATCGCTTCGCTGTGAATTTTTTCGGTAATTGGGAATGAGAAATCGTTCCATTCAACATATGCCTGCTGCTTGTGCGGAGGAATTGGATAATGAATCACAGTTTGAACACCTTCTTCAGTCAGGTAATTTTGGAATTTTTCACGTTCTTTCACAAGCACCACGAAAGCATGCCACACATGGGCCATTTCATCGTATATTTTTGGCAGAACAATTTGATCATTTTTGATATTTTCACGGTAGCACTGTGAAATCTTTCGTCGATACATATTATCATCATCAAGATATCGTAGTTTTACGTCCAGTACTGCAGCCTGGATCTCATCCAATCTTGAATTGAAACCCTTGTACAAATTTTTATATTTCACATGCGATCCATAATTGCGCAGAGCAATTATTTTTTCAGCAAGTTCATCATCATTTGTTGTTATGGCTCCGCCATCTCCGAGGCATCCCAAATTTTTTCCAGGGTAGAAGGAAAAACCTGCAGCATCGCCCAAATTGCCTACTCTTTTTTCGTATATTGCTCCGTGCGCCTGCGCGGCATCTTCGATAATTTTCAAATTGTATTTTTTCGCCAACCGCCAAATCTTTTCCATTTGAACGGCCTGACCATAGAGATGTACAACCATGATTGCCCTTGTTTTGGCAGTGATTTTCTCCTCAATCAAATCAGGATTCACATTATATGTGTTTATGTCTGGCTCTACCAAAACTGGAGTACAATTGTTTTCAGAAATGGCCAGGATGGACGCGATATAGGTGTTTGCCGGCGCAATAATTTCATCACCAGTAGCAAATCCGTATCCTTTTATGATAAGATTCAGCGCGTCCATGCCGTTTGCAACGCCAATTGCATGCTTTGTTCCACAATATTTTGCAAAATTCTCACAAAAAGACTCGTTTTCCTTTCCAAGCAAATATTGCCCGCTATCCAAGACGCGTCCTATGCTTTCATTAATTTTTTCGCGAAATCTTTCGTTAACTTTGTATAAATCAAGAAACTTTATCATTGTTTTATCTCTTTTTTCAGTTTTATTGAAATTCATATTTTTTCTCCTAAATAATTTAAATAACATATTTTTCAATCTTTTGGTATCTTACTACAATTCTTTTGAAAAGTAAAGATTTTTTTAATTCTCTTTCAAAAAAACAAACAAAATCAATGCGCTAGCTGCACCCCCCCCCAAACAAGCATTATAGTATTTTTATACTGGTGATAATTTATCGAGATGCATTAATTTGTTTTTAACTATTGGTAGTTTATAATACCGGTGTTTGTACAAGTTTATAAATATTTGAGAAGGAGAAGGAATTATGGTCTTACGTAAAGGAATTATTATGAGCGTTTTGGCATGCAGCTTTCTTTTTGGCGCGCAAGCAGATCAGGAAGCAAATAATGATGTGCATAGTAATTACTGGAGTGTTCGCATAAATAAGGATAGAGATGGTCCAGCAAACGTCGAAACAGAGGAGTCTACTTTTAAAGGAGATAAGGTTGTAAAACATGAGAAAAATGTTGGAATTTTAGAACAGGATGAATATGGACGGCTGCGTTTCAAAAAAGCTCAAACCCCTCCAGCTCAGGGTCAGCGGTTGCGTCAAGAAACAGAAAATCAGACTGAAACTCGCGCCGCGAGATGCCCAAAACGTTGTTTTGACGATCCAGAGTGTTGCAATACAGATCGCCGCAATGCAGATCAGTCTGATGTCTCGTGGCGTAGCAATGCAGGCAGGCAATCTCTCATCCAGGAGATTAATAAAGAGTTGTCAGGAATTAAAGAATTAATTGAACAAGGCACCGTTGATGATGAGTTTGATCAAAAGGAGATTTACTATTTTGTAAAAAAGCGACTTCATAAAATTAAAAAGTTAGCTAAAGTATTATTTGGTGATGAGGACTTTGATTCCCAAAAAAAACGTAAATGGTTCGATTTAATAAAATTCTAGAAGTTATTGACGGGGTTGTGCCAAATCTTACTGCAATTATGCTGCTTGTGGGGCGGGATTTGGCACTGTTATAAGGTAATTTTCAGTACTTAATGTTTTTTTATCTAGAGCTATCGCTGCCAAACTTGACTTATTTTTGTTCCAATGTGAAAAAATGTCAAGCTTAATACCACACTTAGGATGATATAAGCCAAAGCCGCACAATACTTTTCTTTTTCCAAAAGCTGTGCGGTTTCCAGTGTGAACGCAGAAAAAGTGGTAAATCCACCAAGAAATCCAGAAACACAAAAAAATTTCAGATCATGGATAATTTTTTGATCGAAATTTAGCTGTAGACCGTTCACGATTCCAATCAATAGCCCTCCAATCACATTTATGATTAAGATGCTCGATGGAATATGCAGCATAAGCACTGTCGGCAACATTTTAGATGCGGAAACACGTAAAATTGCGCCGAACGCTCCTCCAATTCCAATCAAAACATACTGATAAAAGCTCATACTTTACCAAAAATTAAGAATAATTATAGCCCATTCTATAACAGATCAATTTTTATCGGAACTAGGGAAGAGCTAAATAATGACTGATTATTTAAGATGCTGGGCAAAAACTTCTCACCAATAATCCGTCAGGTAATCCGTGTAGAGCTTCTAATATTTGTAGAGACCACGGCGTTGGGTGATTTACAGGTTCGGTATCTTTTGGGTTTTCCTGAATGCTCCAGTGACCCCAAGCTATTGTTTTTCCTTGTTGAATATGCGAGTGCATATCACTAAAATCACTTACGCACAATAGTCCTTCTTGTAAAATCAAGCCAATAATGTTAAATATTTCTTTTTCATTATCCCACATATCATTGACAAGGAGTACTGCTTTATAGTAGATGGCTGTTTCTAAAAAAATTTCCTTATCCACCATCTTTTTCATTAATACTGATGGAACATTAACTTTTTTTTGCTCCAATTGCCCGACCATCTCTCTTCTGAGTTCTTCAATTTCCTCATCCGAAAGGTTTTTGAGATATTCAAAACCTTCTAGTTTGATTGAAGTGTATATTTCATCAAAATCGTTATACAACAACTGTTTTAGAAAAGGATTCTCCAAGTAATAACATAGATAATTAGTAGCATTTTTACCTGTTAGACCCAACGCATTATAAATTGCATGGCCCAATTCATGCGATACAACTTTAGAAGCGCCAACAGTGGTGCTTCCATATCCCAAAAAACCACTCTCTAACCTGGAAAGCGATAAAAAAGTACATATAAAACCTGGTTCTACAACAGGATCTATCTTAAAAAAAGGATACAAGCAAAATGCATCGTCAGTATTACCAGCAAAAATCGATCCAAAAAACAGCCCTTCGCCTTTTCCTAAAGACGTACAAACGTATTTGTGCGCAGCTAAAAATACTATTAACGTTTGCCTTTCAGATTCAATTGAGACAGCATCTTCGATAACTTTCATGAAATTTGTCTCGAATGATGAAGAAATTTTTGTCATCAAGAAACGATTTTCTTTTTTGGAATCGGAATAAGATACTTCAACTCGAATAACATTAACAGATTCTCTTAAAATATATCGAAATTTTTCTACTAAAGAATCGTCATTTCCTTGCGTTTTTTGTAGCAATTCCAAAAAAAAATCCGCATCAGCCATTCCTAATTCTTTCAAATGCAGCAAAATGCTTTTTGCTGTCAAAAATCTTATTTCTTTAGGAAGATCTTTACCTGCTCCTAACTTTACAAGTCTATCTCGTCTATCTGATGGAAGCTCACATGAAAACGATTCTAAATTTTCTTTAGTAAACTCAAATAAAGATCTATATTGACCAACTTGATCACACAATTCGTTAATATCATGCAATTCCAGACCCAAATATAGTTCGCCAAAAAAAACGATTGCACGTCTATGTACATTTTCCTCCACATCTTCAAAAAATCTGTTACACATATCACGATTACTAACGTCAGACATTAAACTCTTCAAACAATCTAAAAAAGACTGCGTAATAATGTTAGCTCCACGCGTAATACTGTTAGCTCCAACAGCTCCAATGGCATGAATACCGAAAGAACTAATAAAAGATTCTTGATACTTATCACAAAATAACGATAATGTACCAAAAATTTTTAAAGCATCTAACTGCTTTTTTTCTTTTTCTAATATCGATCTAAAATCACTGCATATACCCCCCATAATATCTCGGACAAACCTTTCAAACTCGACAGAAGGCTTTAGCAGCAATTTCAACTCCTTTCCACCGTCAAGCCACTTAAATTCCGCGTGTTTAAGTTTACGAAAACTCTCTAATCCCTCCGGAGATAAAAGCTCCATTCCCTCCGGAGATAAAAGCTCCATCGAATAACTCGAGCAAACCGTTAACACAGTTGCAAAGATGCTTAACACTTTTTTCATTTTTTCTCCATTTCAATAACTGGGATAGTTATATCATATACCCCATATTTTACATACAAATTTATTTATAAAAAATTTAATCAACAAAAAAATGAGCTGAATTTCAGCTGCATTCTAATAGTTCTGGGTAAAAACTTCTCACCAATAATCCGTCAGGTAATCCGTGTAGAGCTTCTAATATTTGTAGAGACCGCGGCGTTGGGTGATTGAGAGGCCTTGTGGCACAAAAAACTTCACAACACAAATGCACAAGATCTTTAATGGTTTGAGGTTCTTTTCCAACCTCTTTTTCTACCACGCGAAAAAAATCAGTGGAAGCATACGCCCATCGTATTGTTTTTTTCTGTTCAACATATGAATGTAAGTCACTCAGACTGTTCACATATAATATGCCTTTTTCTAAAAACAGGCCAATAATATTAAATGTTTCGAATAAACAACCGCACATTAATTCGACAAAATTTACAGTTGCGCAAAAAGCAACGTTTTTTGAGAAAGCTACCTTATCTTTCAAGCTTTCAGTTATTTGTGGTAAATGTTTGAATTGTTTTGAATACTCGACAACTGCACCTCCGAAGGATTCCCATTCGGTATCTGAAAAATTTTTATTTCTTTCAAAAATTAATTGCTTAACATCTTCACACATTCTATCAAAATCCTGAAACAACAATTCTTTTAAAAAACTATTCCCTAGATAAGATTTCATATAACAAAGTTTCCCGTAACAAAAAGTGGTATCATCCTCGCTATACCAGCAAATATTTAACATGCAATGAATTGCATGACCTAATTCATGCGACCAAGTTTGGGAAGCGTCAACAGTGGTGTTTCCATATCCCCAAAGACCATCTCCAGACCTAGAAATCGATAGCGCACTAAATGCGAAATCCGGTGTCACAGAATCCAAGCAAAAAAAAGGATAACAGCAATAAGGATTTGGATCATCTGCAGTATCATGTTCAAAAAACAATCCTTCGTCTTTGTGTAAATATGTACAAACATATCTGTGTGCAGCTAAAAATACTATTAATGTTTGTCTTTTAGAGTTGATTAAAATAGCTCTTCTGATGTTTTCCATAAAGTTTTCTTTGAAGACATCTGGAACTTTTGTTCTTAGAGAAAACCCCAACACCTCAGAATCTACTACACCATCGCAAACCCTAAATATGTCAACCGGAATACAACAGCAAGATTCTTTTAAAATTTTTTCAAATCTTTCTAAGATTCTTCCTTTGCTTGTTTCTGTGGCATCCTGCAGCAATTTTATGAAAAAATCCATTTCTTCTGCCACCATCCCATGCAACTCCAGGCCATGCAAAATACTATTAGCCGTTATAAGTCTCACTTTTGTAGGGTCAAGACTGATTCCTGCTGCAACAGCCTCAAGTTTATTATGCCTATCAAGCGGAAGCTCCTCTGAAAACGCCATAAGATTCTCTTCGTCAAATTTGAATAAAGATCTGTATTGTTTAACGATTTCATTGTAGTATCTTGGTATGAACTGATCTAACAGTCCGAGGTACATTCGATGCAAAAAATTACTCATGTGTTTACACACAATTTCCCTCATTTCTCCTAAAAAATCTTCCTCCATTTCTCCTAAAAAATCTTCCTCGGGAGGATCTTTAAACGAGTTTGCTAAATGTTCCAAAAAACCATCGATCCTAAAATCAAAGAAATCTGGTGACACATAAATATCAAATATATAATAATATCTAGACCCAACAAGATCGACTAACTCTGGAAATTTTTCAGAAATCAACGACATAATCTCATCGTGTAACTCCTTATTGGCGAGATTTGCGAACGATATAAACTCGGCAGAAGGCTGTAGCTGCAATTTCAACTTCGTTCCACCGTCAAGCCACTCAAATTCCGCGTGTTTAAGTTTACGAAAACTCTCTAATCCCTCCGGAGATAAAAGCTCAATCGAATAACTCGAGCAAACCGTTAACACAGTTGCAAAGATGCTTAACACTTTTTTCATTTTTTCTCCATTTCAATAACTGGGATAGTTATATCATATACCCCATATTTTATATACAAAAAAAAATAAAAAAGATGTAAATTTGTTTATATACTCGTTTAAAATGAGAATCAGGACAAAACAGCTTGAAAAATCAGCATTACTGAAGTGCTAAAATCCTGTTTCTCATGTAGAATTGGTATATTTACAGCAATTTTCCTATAGTCTCTAGAACTTCTTCCATAATGTGCTTTAGCTCTTCTTCGTTTTCTCCATCGACTGATATTCGAACGAGAGGCTCGGTTCCTGATGGACGTACAATCAATTTTCCTCGTCCATGCAATTGCTCCTGTTTTCTTTGGATAATTTCACGTAAAGTTTCATTATCGACCACAGACTTGTCTTTGACTAACACATTAGTTGTCATTACTGGACAAGGTGTAAATGGGAAATTTTCGATACCGCCATACTCAATAATCTTTAAAGCGGCAAACAATCCGTCTCCCGTCAATGCATGTGATTTTATTATAACGTGTCCAGATGTCTCTGCGCCAAATTCCACGTCTTTTTCGGTTCGCATATACTCTGAAATATATCGATCTCCAACTTCAGTTTTAATTAACTCAATTCCGATGGATTTTAAATACTTCTCAAAAGCAAAGTTACAAACGACCGTCGATACTACTTTCTTGCTACTACTGGATTTTGCTAGTGTAGCTAAAATCTGCTCTCCATTTTTTTGTTTTCCGCTACGATCTACAAGAATGACACGATCGCCATCTCCATCAAATGCTATTCCTACGTCAGCTTTATGCAACAAAACAGCGTCTGTAATAATCGATGGATGCATCACTCCGCATTTCTCATTTATGTTAATGCCATTTAGAGAATTATGTATTGCAATTACATTAAATCCAAGTTTTTTAAAAATAATCGGAGCAATGTGCGAAAATGATCCATTTGCGCAATCAACAACGATTTTTCTGATATCATCATTATTAAATGCGCAAAATGAATCTATAATTTTATTGCAATAAATATCCACGACTTCCGGAACATATTCTATCTGCCCAATATCCTGTGGATCAATCTGACGCAACAATGGCGAAGCATTTATACCTTCGATACTACTTTCCATTTCATCTGACAACTTCAACCCATCTTCGTCAAATAGCTTAATTCCGTTGTAATTAAACTTATTGTGCGATGCCGTTATCATAATTCCAACGGACGCTCCAAGCATAGGAGTTAGAATTGCAACAGCAGGAGTCGGAACGACTCCAAGCAATTTAACATCCACTCCGCAGGAGCAAAAAGCAGCCGCCATTGCGTGCTCTATCATACTTCCGGATATGCGAGTATCCTTACCGATAACAACAGTATGCCTCTTTTCTTTTGAATTACAAAGCGTCGCTGCGATGGCTTCAGCAATCCTATGGCACACGTCAACCGTTATCGGATACTCGTTGGCTATGCCACGAATTCCGTCAGTTCCGAACAAATTACGCACAACAACTCCTCTCCCAGACTAAATATAGCTAGTCAACTACGTGTACAATAACTGATGGCTTTTTTCCACGAGCATCTACAAACACAGTTTTTATCAGCTTTTCTGCCAGATTTTTTATTTTATTTATATCAGACTTGTCTTTCGAAATTCTGTCCAGCGATATTTTTATTTCAGAAGCGATATCGTTGCGAATATCTTCCAACTCAGTACGTTCAGATTCATCGAATATTCCAATACAAACTAGGTCCTGCAGTTTTATTGATCCTTTGGAACATTTTAGACAGACACTTACGACTCCGCTGATCGAAAGCATTTCTCGCTGTTTGTATACAATGCCATTCATCGGAATAAGTTTTGTACCATCAACTGCAAGAGTCCCAATATTAAAATTGTCGATTTTTTTTACGCCGTCTTCAGATATTTTTATCAGATCACCGTCACTCGGAACCAAAACGTTTTTAATCCCATATTCTTCGGCAATTTCCGCATGTTTGTACAGATGTAGCTTTCCCCCATGTATCGGAATCAATGATTTTGGACGAACAATGTCATACAAATGTCTTAATTCATCTTTACTAGGATGCCCGGAAGCGTGAATATCACAATCTATACTCGTAATAATTTTAACTCCACGTTCTGCCAGTAAATTTTGAATTTCTATAACAGATTTTTCATTTCCAGGAATAACCCTTGATGAAAAAACTATAATGTCATCCTGGGTAATATGAACTGATTTGTGCGTTCCATTAGCCATTTTACTAAGAGCAGAATTAAGCTCACCCTGACTTCCTGTGCATACCAACAGAGCTTTTGATGGATCAAGCGAATCAGCTTTTTTTTCATCCAAAAATGCCGGAATTTCCGAAAAATACCCAGATATTTTCGCTATTCTTTCGATTTTTTTCAGTGATCTACCGACTATCACTAACTGGCGCCCACTTTCCTTGGCAGCCAAATAACAAGACTCTAGTCGAGCCAAATTGGACGCAAAACAAGTAATCAATATCCTATTGTTTTTATATTTTTTCACCAAATCTGCAAGATTTTTTCTAACGTCTTTTTCTGCGCCACATTGCTCATCTTTGAAAACGTTAGTGGAATCACAAACTAAAGCGACAACTCCGTTATCCCCGTACTGTTTTAATTTTTCTTCATCTGTTTTTGATCCAAAAACCGGATCATTATCGATTCTCCAATCTCCAGAATGTAATACAACACCGTCAGGAGTCGTAATAGCGAGAGCAGCCGATTCTGGCGTAGAGTGCGCTACTGAAACAAATTCAACAACAAAATTCCCTATTTCTATTTTATTATTAAGGGACGCTTTTATTAATGGTACGATATTGCCAATATCGAACTGTGACAATTTATCGCGAATCATCTCGATGGCGAACGGCCTTGCGTAAACTGGACATTCGATCATCGGCCACAAATACGGAATCGCACCAATGTGATCCTCATGAGAATGCGTTATAAACAGCGCTTTAATTTTAGATTTGTTCTTCACCAACTCCTGTGGAGACGGAACAATCAACTCCCTTCCAAAATCTCCATTAAATCCCATTCCCATATCAACAATAATCCATTGATCGTCGTAGATGTATGCATACAGATTCATTCCAATTTCGGAACATCCACCGATCGGAATGAAATTTAATTCCCTTATTTTATCACTCATAATTTATCACTATCCTTTCCATATTCAAAAACATGTCACCACTTGAAATCAACAAGTTTTGATCATCTCTATTTAAAATTAATCTACCAAAGTCATCTATCCCTCGCACTATTCCAGAGATAGAGTCCGAACCATTCCTAACAATAACCTTACAATTGATTTCGTTAATGTATTGCAACCAATAACTTTTAACACACAAAAAACCAAACTTCTCGAAAGCGCAGAGCCACTTGTTCAGTTTAACTAAAATGTTATTCAACATCTCTTCAGCAGAAACAATGCCAGAGCCACAAACATCCTTCAAACTTACCGCCACTCCTATCTCAGGAGCAGAACTCACGTTCACCCCCACGCTGATTATCGTCCAACAGTCTACCACAGCAATCAGTATTCCGGCAAGCTTTAACTTCTTATAGAAGATATCATTAGGCCAATGCAAATACAAGTCTCCTGGAATATAAAACGAAATTGCTTCATGAACTGCGCAAGCAACCATTAGAGATAATTTTCCGTTATCGTAATTTTGAGGAAATTTTTTAACAATCGACGTAAAAAGGTTTCCATGAAGCGATTCCCATTTACGACCACACCTACCAATTCCAGCTGTTTGATTTTCCGCAACAATAGCACACTCAACGGCTTTGCCGTTTTCAACTAAACGAATGGCAAATTTGTGAGTACTGTCTATCGATTGTAGTCTAATAATTTTTTCAGGCAAAATATAGTTCCGTATTTATCAACTGTAGTATCTTATAAACAAGCGGAACTGCAACAATCGTTAGACACGCAAAAGCGTGAATCATTCTTTCGGTGCTTCCGTCAAAAATAAAAAATTCATTATTTTTTTTGAACCAAATTGCATCCAATATTTTCGACATACAAATTAGATTGGATATGAACGAGATAGCGTAAATCACCAATGCCAAGCCTTGTCCAATTATAGTCGAACATACGTAGAATTTACCAAAAAACCCGAGAAATGGCGGAAATCCAAGAAATGATAGAAACAATATGGAAGTCGATAGTGCAAAAAACGGATGCTTCCGCGACAACGAACATAAATCTCGAATATCATCGATCTCTTGAAATTTGGACTTCTTCACCATTGCAAGTAGAAAAAAAATCCCGAGTAACGAAACAACCTGCGACGATATTAAAAATATTACGCCGCCCACGCTGTTGTAACATGGAAATGCGCAGCACAGAAATATTGTTCCAATGTAATTCATCAGAACACATGTAATTATCTTCCTCAGATTATTTTGAAACAATAGTTGCGCACTAAACGAAGCAATGGAAGCTAATCCCATAAACAGAAATATCCATCTAGTTTTTATGTGATAAAAAATGTTTGTAGTTATTTTGTAAAAAACAATAGATAAAGTTGGATAAATGACACAATATACAATGGCTGCCAAAGAAAATTTCGTCTTGGAAATTTCAAACGCAGAAGAAAATCTCAGAAACGCAAATTTTATTGGAAACGCAATTATTATAAAAAACAGCGCTATCAAAATATTTTTATTATCATTGCTAAACGAAATTAGATAGCGGACGTCGTTAAAATTTGTAGATTTAACAGACAAATATATAAAACCGATTGCAATTGCAAACAGCGTTGATCGCACAATGCTGCACAGGAAATATGGCCTGCCATTTGTGTTTCGATCGACTATCCAATACGTCGGGATTATCATCAATTCTGTCGCAAAAAATAACTGCAGAAAATCTTTCGCCGAAATGATCATCAGTGATCCCAAAATCGAACAAGTCATTAAAATTTGTTTTTTAAAAATTTCATCTTTCATAAGACGAGAAATTATCAACCCACTGAAAAGTGGAATTATTTTTAGCAAAGATGCACTGTGCTTGTGAGAAAAAAATTTCATTTTCATTGTTTCTTCACAGAAGCAACATGCAAAAATTGCAACGATGAATATCAATGAAACGTCCAACTTCTTTTCGTACCTTCTTTGCATTATCAAGGAAATGATTACGTATATTAGCAGCAAAAATTCTGGAAAAAAAAATTTGATCATTACCTGAGCTCCACAGAGCAAATTTTATATAACTCATCTTTTACAAGATGAAGCACTCTGTCTGGAACAACTCCAATTATTACTGTGCACAAAACAGCTGGGTACAAACATACGCATTCAATGTTTGTTAGTTTAGATTTTTTCTGATTATTTTCTCCAAAAAACATATTGTGGTAAGTTTTCAATCCATACAAAACGCTGCACGCAATCAGGAAGCACAACCCAGAAGACAAAAATGCGTGCCTACAAAAACTTCCAGATATAATCAAAAAGTTTCCCACAAAGCATGGCAGCAACGGAACTGAAATGATTGCAAGAATTGGCGTCAACGCCATTTTCGAAGGAAGAACAACAGAAATTCCTTCTACGTTTCGTTTTCCAAAATGATTTTCAATAATGCGAATTATTATCAACATGGTCGCAACAACAAAACTGTGAGCTATCATATTGAAAAAAGCTCCAAATACGCCATCAACGTTATAGGAGAAAATTCCAATCACGATGGTTGCAGTCTGAATAATTGAAACGTAAGCGACCATCCTTTTTATATCGCGCTGCGTAATGGCAGCGAGCGTCGCATATGCAATAGTAAAGATTGCAGCAATAAAAATATATTCCTGCATACATTTATTGATACATTTTATGATCGGCAAAACAATGGTTATCATTCCAAAAGCTCCAATTTTCAATAATATTCCAGCAAGAATAATCGAAATCGATATTGGAGGCTTTGTATGAGAATCTGGCAACCAAATGTGCAGTGGAAATAACGCCATCTGATGTGCAAATCCAATGAAAAACATAGCGAAAATGAAATTTTTCTGTTCTTGGGTAAAAGTATATTCAGATAAAACGTTTATTTCTGTAATTCCGGTTGTTTCAATCAAATAAATAACTCCAAAAAACAGAAAAATAGCTCCGATAGATAGAATTATAAAAAATTTTGAAGCACATATGGAATCCTTAGCGAACACTCCGAGCAACATAAAAGCTATTACTAAAACCAATTCGAGAAGGACATAAAACACCAAAATATCTGCGGTCGAAAATAACATAACCAGCAGCGATTCCAAAAATAGAACAGTGACATGAAACTGTCTCACATTATTTTTTATCTCATCGCAACCGATAATTACGCTTATCAAAATTAGAAACGTGGTTATTGCAATCATATAGGTAGAAATGCCATTTATCAAAAATGAAATATCAAAAAATAAAAAACTCTCCTTGGCTAAAAAAAATAAAATCATCGACAACAAAAATGCAAAAGCTGCTGTCCACACGGATGCCAATTTTACATTAATTGAAAAATCCTTCTTATCCATAAGTAAAATATGGAAACTTCCTAGCAACGGAATCAATGCTACTAATAGTAAAATGCTACCTGCTGACATTTGAATTACGCCTACTCTTTTTTGCGATGAATAAATAGCATTTATTATATAACTTTGCATCCATATTTTCTACACACAAAGCGCATATTTTTTTTAAATTATCGCAGACTGTAAAATCAAATTTTGTCGACTTTTTTTTTGGTTTTATTGTCTTGCAAATTAAAACTGCTGCGACCATTCCAACGAAATTAATTATAGAAAACGCGAATATTGCAGACCCATCTTCGGTGTATAAAAATGCAAAAACATCGTTCCAAAAAACATCGTTGTAAGCTGCGTAGTAAAAAAACACACCAGAAAAAATCGCAAAAAACACAGAAACATAAAGTGGATACGTGATAAATTTCTCATCTTCATTCAGATAGGCCAAGCTAGTTTCAGTCAGCTTAACTTCACCATGAAATATTATATAAACCATCCGAAATAAACATATACTTGTAAGAATGGATGCTACGACAATCAAGATAACAACAACATAGTAGGTCGACAAATTACTGCCAATGATTTCATTCAACAGAACCTTTTTCGCATAGTAAGATGGCAGCAACGGAATACTTATCAAAGATATCACAGTCAGAATAAATGCAACATAGGTTTTCGGAAGAAGTTCAAATAGCCCTCCCATACTTTTTACATCTTGTTCGCCAGAAAGAGCGTGTATCACTGAACCAATTGCGAAAATCAGCGCGGCTTTCGAAAAAGCATGTGATACAAATAAAACTTCAGTTGCTCCGTATGCCGAAAAACCGCATGACGTTATCATCAAACTGATTTGAGAACATGTGGAATAAGTGAACATTTCTTCAATGTCTGCAGCAAAAATTGCTTTTACAGAATAAACGATTGCACAAGATATTCCTATCCATATGATGATATTTTGAATAAACTCGCTGCATTCAAACAAATTTTGCAATCTTATGATTACAAAAATTCCTGCCGTCAGTAATGTTGATGAATGTATCATGGCTATCGCCGGCGTTTGTGAGCGCATTACGGCTTTCAGCCAGGATGTTGCTCCAATTTGAGCAGATTTTATGAAAATAGATACTAGCATTATCAAAGAGATAATTTCTAATTTTCTCAAGCAAGCATCATTACCAATGAAAAATTTGTTTATCTCGGCAAAGTTGAGACTTCCGAATACATGAAGAATCATGACGGTCGCAATTATAAACCCAATGTCTCCAAATTTGTGTATAGTTACCAAATTAAAAGCAGCTTTTAACGAAAAATCCCTATTACCGAAAGATACTAAAAAATACGAAATAATCGTCAGAGCTTCCCAAAAGACAAACATCTGCAATAAGCTTCCGGATGACACAAACAAAACTGTAGCTAGCGAAAATAAATTTATGTAAAACAAGAACATATCGAGATTCTTTTTTACGTATCCGATGGAATAACAATTTGCAATTGCCGTTATTGTGCACACAACCCATGCTGATACAATACTCAACGAATCGGATAACAATCCGAATTCACAATGATTAATGGACAAAAAATTGTAAACGTGTACAAATTTGGAAACAGGAGCAGAAAGTTGCTGAATTAGTATCCATGTCGCAACAAATGCGACCAACATAGTCAACAAAGCTATCAAGTATTTTATGTTAGTATTTTCAGTTTTTTTTTGATATACGAAATTTCCTATCAAAACGAGAAACTGCAGTAAAACTACTTGCTCTATCATTTAATAATGCTCCAGCGAACAGCGCTACCATACCAAAATTTGCAGAAAAATTCCACATTGATGTCGTTGATCGCTGTCACTGCCGTCTCATAAAATTTTATTACGGCCGTTATATACCACGCTTTCACTACAATAATGATTCTACTTCTTCCACTGTAAACCCGGATGTCTGGGCTATAATATCTGCACTCACGCCGGCCTTCAGTAAGCCGAACGCCATTTCCCGCGCCTTCTTAAGCTCGCCTTTTTCCACACCTCTGGCTTCACCTCTGGCTTCACCTCTGGCTTCGGCATCCGAGAGAGACGTGGCAATTTCGTCTTGTTTCATGGCGTAGCGCTCATAATCCAGCAATTCTTCCGGCGTATAATTGTACTCTGCGAGTGCGGTATACGCCTTCCAGAAGCACTGGTCTCTCTCCTCCAGCATCTTCATTTCATCCGGATCCACGGATTCCGCATATTTGAAGAAATACGCCCATTTTTCGATATTATTTTCCAGCTGATCGATGGCGTTTTTTTTGAATTTCGATAGCTCAAGAAATGAAAACGATAGTTCTTTGATGTCATTTTCGTGCGTTAAAATATCGGTAACCTTGTGATGTGACAAATATTCTTTCTTGTATGGAAACAAAGGTCTTTTCAAAATTGCAAAAAATATAACCGGATGCATTCCCTCGTAGCTTGAAGATTTTTTTTTCTTACTGGCGAGTGATTCCTGCCTGCAATCGCCGCGGACCCGCTGATCAAGATACGCCCGACAGGCGTAGGCAACCGCTCGCTCGATAAAATGACTATCACTGCTGCATTGCATCTCGACTATGAAGATGTTGCCGCCTGTGTCTCGGCACATAACGTCCACAATGCTCTGGCGCAAAACGGCTATCTCAGGATCCTGATTCGTTTTCAAAAACTCAACGTCCTCAATATTTCCGTACTGACCTTCCAGAACGTCA
>JAISZX010000065.1 GCA_031284365.1 Holosporaceae bacterium | reverse complement strand
GATACCAACTCACCAAGACTAACAAATTCTAACTGTTCCATATTCAAACCATCCACAGAAATCTTTTTTAATTTTACCAAATTTTAACTATTCTTAATAGATCAGATTTCAACAGTCCCATCCAACATCGCAAAAATGCAGAAGACTCTTTTGAGACTCAGCGGAGGCATATGGCCGTCGCTATCTCTGCGTTTCAGCATAATGTAGTTTATGTCGTTAATAGTCACAGCTCTCGCAAACGATTCTGCTGACGTTATTGATTTGGTCTTTGGCAAAGGATTCTCTCCAGAAAACCAGTTGTATGATTATGATAATGATAATGAAAGATGCTTGAATTTTAGTTAATGATTGAAATATCCATAAGCACGTCTTGAGGGCCTTTCGCCAACGAGAGATGGATTTTGAACCCCCGACACGCGGATGATATGTTTTTTTATTTTTTCGCTCCTCCAAAAAACTCCACGCACCAAACCTTGCCATCCACAGCAATATCTTCTGAATCTCCTCTCTTCCAGTCGCTATAAAACGGGCACTTCTGTTTCTCCAATTGCCCGCAATGCGGAGAGAAAATGCGATTTGGAGAGAGAATCAATGCCGTCAGACAATTTTTACGCACTACAATTCAATAATATGAAACCACCAACATCTTCTGAAACAAGCGGATTTTGGGAAACATATTCGATACGACAACGCAATATTGCCACCCAAAGTTGGCTGGGCGAGAGCACAAAAAAACGAATTTATTCTCTGCGCTGCCCATGTCAGCTAAGCCCTCGACCACAGACGCTCCAAAAATTCCGTTAACCATTGGGTATTATCGGTGGTAGCGATGTGGGTGCGAATTTTTTCACGACTTGATACCGCATCACAATTGCAAATAATAAAGCCTGTGATTTCTATCGGCAATCATAAGTTTTTCTGTGCTGTAATTTCTTTCCCAAAATTTATAAAACTTTGCTAAGATGATCGTAATTTACAGCTGTAAAATAATCAATTGCAAAATGCGTAGATAAGCAGTTATAATCGACGCATATTATGCGTAGAATAAACATGTTGATATATGAATACGAAGATTGGCCTCATTTTACTTGGCAGAGCGACATTGTTTTGACTCGACTTTCAGAAGTAAAGCTGCAACAGGGATTCTTACTCGGAAAAATGTCTGCTTTGGGATTTCAATTGCAAAAACAGGCGTTGCTCCAGGTTCTAACGGAAGATGTTACGAAATCCGGCGAAATTGAGGGACAAAATCTGGATTTACAGCAAGTTCGATCGTCAATAGCGCGCAGACTCGGCATCGATATCGAAAATTCGATTTACGCGGATCATGATGTGGAAGGTATCGTAGAAATGATGCTGGACGCGACTCAGCATTACGACGCAGAAGTAACGGAGGATCGATTAAAATCGTGGCAGGCAGCTTTGTTTCCCGGCGGATTTAGCGGTTTTTACAGAATAATCACAGGACAATATCGAAATGACCAAAAAGGTCCGATGCAGGTGGTTTCCGGCCCTGTCGGTCGAGAAAAGGTACATTATCAAGCTCCGGCAGCAGAAAAATTGCCGACTGAAATGCAGGCTTTTGTGACTTTTATCAATACCGATAATTTGGACAATATTTTAAAGGCCGGAATTGCTCATCTGTGGTTCGTTATTCTTCATCCGTTTGAAGACGGAAACGGCCGCATTGCCAGGGCATTGTCCGATTTGTTACTTGCCCGCAGCGAAAATTCATCTCTGAGATTTTATTCAATGTCTTCACAAATAAAGAAGAGCCGCAATTCGTATTATGAGATTTTGGAGCAAACGGGAAAATCTTCGCCAGATATCACAAACTGGTTGATATGGTTTTTGGAAAATCTGCTACAGTCGATACAAAGCTCAGACCAGTTAATACAAAAAATTCTGTTTAAATCTAAATTTTGGGAGCAATATAAAAATGTCGGATTTAGCGAACGACAAACGAAAATTCTCAATAAATTATTGGACGAATTTCAAGGAAATCTTACGACAAAAAAATGGGCGGCCATTTGCAAATGTTCACATGACACCGCCAACAGAGATATTCAGGATTTGGTTGCCAAGGGTATTTTAGAAAAAGATGGCGATGGCCGTTCTACTCACTATACAATGGCTCATGAAAAATCATAAGAAACCTACTATTTCAGGGTTGTACGGGGTGGATTAAATCCGGAAACTCATTTCTGTTATGGAACATTTTAAGGAGGTGACGGTTTCAATCATAGCAAACCGCTCTGGTGTATGTCCCTAAAAATTAATGAGGATTTGTAAAGCGCTGTAATCGAAGGAAATTGTTTTTAGCGGCGGAAGAAAACAAGCACGTTTCGCGGACATGCGCTCCTCCATCATTTGGTAAGATTAGAGAAAAAAATGAGTTTGCTCTATAAGGATAATTATGCACAAGATACTCTGCATCAGAGGCTTTGTCTGGCGTCGCGCTAACGTAAATCGACAAAATTGTTGCTCGTAATTATTCTCCATCACGTCCAATCTTCACAAAACTCTCCACCTTCTCTCCAAAACAGGGGTCACAGAGATTTTTTGCACCTCCGCTGCAGAGGCTGCATTCTGAGACGATTCCAGACATTGCACAAAACCGCTGTTTTCATGTTGCGGAGAATTTTGCGCCTAAGTGGGAGTCTTTGAGAAATTGAGCCCCTATGAAAGAACAATAAATGCATGCGATTCTCAACCAATCCAATTCATTTCGCGCTTAATACAAACGACACCTACGCGAACTTTAATTTCAAAAAAGCCAACAAGGATCTTTTAAAAGACACTGTAATACGATATAATGAAAAATTTGTTAACTTTTTTCTTGACATTTCTTTAAATATGCGATATAAAATGCATATAGGGAAGAGACCTCTTCTTTGTATCAGCCGGAACAATTTAAATCTCAATTAACAGATTGTTCTATCTTGTTTTGATCTCTTAACAACTCAAATAAGGAGGAAATATGATTTTAATCACCTGAAATTTGCAAATGCAGCTAAAAGAATCCATGTAAAACCAAACGAAGTGCTAACATACGAATCGCTACCGGATTCCGAAGTACGAAAAAAACTCGACGACTTCATCGACTACGGAAAAAATCCGAGGTTCTCAGCTGCTCTGGACGAAATCTGCGAAAATATCGTCGGTAGAACAATATTCAAGATATTGATAACGAAGCTGGTGTTGCAGCACAAAACT
>JAISZX010000039.1 GCA_031284365.1 Holosporaceae bacterium | reverse complement strand
TCCTATTTTTGTGAGTCCGGACAGACTCATCCCGTTGAAAATTCCAGAACTGCGAATCGTTTATTGTTAAAACATATTGCCTGCATGAGAGCCGCGAAGAAATTTTTTACAACTCCTTTGTAGCGAAATAATATTACGCTTCAGCAGAAACCAATAATCAGAGCGACTGATAAACCAGTGTTTCAATCGCTTGCGGATTTAGTTTTTCTGCGATATTAGTGTAGCTTCTTGTGTACTTTATTTTTCGCTTCTTCCCATGTTGTCGGAAAATTTATTATGGTTTCAATGTTTGCCTCAGTGGATCCATCGAGCCGAAAGAAATGGAAGTCTCCCCATTTTTCATTAGAGCTGTTGGCAATAGCATCAATAGTCTGACAGCTCTCGCATGGATTAAGAACAGACAGTACTCCTATGTTGGGTTCTGGAGCACAGATCCCGTTTGCTATCAATGCTGCAAGTTGAGCTTCCGTGTGAGTTGCATGATCAAACCACCCTAATGCCGTTGCCATGTTTTTTCCGTCATCAACGTCTAGATTTAAATTAAAGTCTCTTTTTATGAGCTCTTCTGTTTGTGTTGGATTGAACCAATTAAACACTCTATCCCACAAAGCGCCAACTCCTGTATCTGATGCTAAACGACCACCGTCAGCCAACATAGTCGAGAATGCATTATATCCATCTTGGCTCGCTACAGCAGCATGCGCTAATCCGATATGGAGTCCAACTCCATATTTAACTGCTGTAGCATACTGCCTTAATGCTCTTATGCTTCGATCTTTAACTTCAATTCCATTAATGCGCTGTATTACTTCTTCCGGAGAAATTATTTGCGTGTTCTCATCTGCACGTAAGATACGTTTCGCTATATCTCCGCATTTTTTTGAATACAAGCACACCCAACGCTGAGTTATCATATCCCAAAAAAACAGAACATTCCCTGGAGTGTCGTAAATTTCCACGCGCCCTCTTTTTATTTTGCCAAAGTACTCTTCTCTAATTTCCGTTGCAAATTGAGTTTTTACTGCTGGAAGAGAAGCTGCGAGCTCTGGTGGAACGGTATCGTTTGGTATTGCAAGGATCGTATACATAAACTTGCTTTTGTATTTTTCTAGTAAATTAACGTTAAAAGGTCGATGAAGATACAGTACTGCCAATTCATTTAACAAAACAGGCATACGACTTGCATCAAATATTAACAAATCTAATTCGCTTAGTAGTAACATGCGTAATATCTCAGTATAAAGAGCACCTTCAGCCAAAATTCTTCTATATAATCCATCTTCTCCCCAAACATCTCGATTTAGGGAGAACATTTTCAAAATTTTTCTTTTTTGATCAGCGGCATTGATCGACATATCCGATTTAAGCTTTCGTAATTTATCATCAATTCCTGGCACTGCCCGAAACAGACTCATTCTTTTTAGTGCAAGATCCAACCTTCGTATTTGCTCTATTGTTGGAACATCTTCAATGCAGGCAATCGTTTCAACATGCTGCGTGAATTTTCTGTTTATATGATCTATCAGAACATTAAATACGTCAAATACAGCGTCATTTAATCGCGATAATAATTCCTCTAGCTTATATTGACTTATTCTACTAAAAAGCTCGCTATATTGACTTTCGGCTACCACAATCGTCTCGCATATCGGCATAATTTCTATTGGTGATAACGCCTGTATTTGTTGCACAACGGCTTCATGCCAGCTATGCACAGATGTAAAAAAAAGTTCATTTAAATCATCGCGCAATGTTCTTGAGTTATCATTTAAGAATTTATCTTTTGCACTTTCGCAATATTCTATGAATGGATAGTACATACCGGCAACAGTTACAGCCGTGTTAAGTGCATGGCCTGTTCTGCAATGCAAACTCTCACATTTTATATTTTCGATTATTGATGCTAACAATGTATTCTTGTCAACTATCAGTTTGTCAAACAATACTCTGTCTTTCTTTACAAGAGGATCTTGAAAAAGCTTGCCGTACTCCTCGTAAATTGCTCTAAGTGCACACACGTCTTTGTCCATTGCTTCAAAGAAACACTTTGAATTGTTGCATGCCATAGTAAGCAATTCTTCTTTATCACTCAACAATCTATCTGCTATTTCTTTAATTTTTTTGCCTTCTTCTTTAAATTTTTTGTCTTTTTGGAGTATAATTTCCGCAAAGATTGAGTATGCATTCACAATTTTTAATATCGCCGATTCTAGCTGATTAGGCTCGCTAATACTACTTTGTATATGTATCGCCGATTCTAGCTGATTAGGCTCGTCAATACTATTTTTTATATGTGCAGCCAATTTTTTTTTTATCATACCGACTGCAGTATTGAGTTCTTTTAAACACTCGCTCAGATATTTGTATTTGTTATCTGGATCTAGTTGCACTGTATCAACAATTTCTTCTTGCACATCTTTTAAATCTGGAATCTTTCCTTCTAAGGATTGATCAATCAGTGTTATTATTTTTTCGCTAAGCAGTATGTCTGTTTTAGTTGCAGACGCACTAGTTGTTTTGGCTGCTGATCCTACTCCTCTTCTTTGCAGTATGTCTGTTTTAGTTGCAGACGCACTAGTTGTTTTGGCTGCTGATCCCACTCCTCTTCTTTTCATTCCCAGGGCTTCATTCTGATGAACGAAAAATGAAATACAATTGGATAGGCAAATTCCGCTTACAATAGTTACGACTATCCTAATATTCATAATTTTCTCCTCACTAAATTTATGTTGAATACAAAGAACAAATCTTTCAATGAAATTAACGAGCCAAGGAAAGTCATAAAATTACTTTGCTTCTTGGAATTATCTATTATTTTCTCATCAAATTATAATATAACTTACTATAACAAACAAATCTTAACAAGAGGTAAAAAACAAAAAATATAAAAAAATATTACCAAAATTTGACAATGCAAGACGACCTGAAAACCTATGGCAATTCAGAAGCTTCGCGAAAAGTCGTAAAAGAGTTATACAGAAAGCACTTTGAGAGACTAGGATTATCATACGAATGACAAACGCTTAAGGAATGGCATATGAAAGATAATTCTAAAAACAAGGATCAGGATCCTAACATCTTTTAACCCAACTTATACCACAATCTTGAGACGATGGAAGTTCACGCTCGGAGTTACGAGACTGTGAACAGCGAATCAATTGAACAATATTTCGCCCCTTTAGGGGAAAAATATTTACGAAGTAGCAAAATTCACATAATTTTGGATCAAGGTCCCTACAACAAAAGCCTAGAAACGAAGAAGGCCGCGGAAAAACACAGCATAGAGTTGCATTTCTTGTCTCCTTACAGCCCTAACTTGAATCCGATCGAACGATTGTGGAAAGTTATGAACGAATACGTCAGGAATAATGTTTTTTTTCAGTTCTGCAAAAGAATTTCGAGAATCTGTGCATTTTTTTTCGATTGTACATGGAAAATTATATCCAAATCCATGATTGATCGAATTAATGACAATTTCAGAGTCTCATCTAAATCCAACTTCTCAAGGTGATTGGGTATATACGAAAATTTAGAAGGCATTCTACAGGTTTTATTCGTGTAATTTTATGCAAATTTGTCCAGAGACACTCAAAAAGTAAAAAAATTGACAATCACGCCTTTTTGGGCCATAATAATATTATTCTGGTATTCCGAAAGGACATACGTTACAGTACTTATCATGGGGAGGCGGGACGAAATGGCGAGTGTATTTGATGTTTCTAAGTATATTTTAGATACGATCGGTGGCAGGATATCTGCTATGAAGTTGCAGAAACTATGTTATTATTCTCAAGCTTGGCATCTAGTTTGGGATGGGGTTCCTCTGTTTCATGAAGATTTTTTAAAATGGGATAATGGTCCGGTATGTCGCGAGTTGTTTGATTTGCACAAGGGTGAATTTTATATAGATTCTGGCATCATTGCTGTTTCTTTGCTATCGAAAGACGGTATTTCTGGTATGGAGAAACTAAATGTAGAGCAGGTATTGGAGGATTATGGAAAATACACCGGAGTTCAGTTAAGTGAACTGACACATTCTGAAGAACCTTGGTTGCAAACAGAAAAGGATGAAGTTATAACCAAAGAAATGATTAAAGAGTTTTATTCGTCTTTGATGTATAATGCCCAAAAATAAATGCAAGGTTCCGTCCACAGTTAAGAAAACTGTTAGTGCACTTCCAGGGGTGCGTTCAAATGCTGTTATTACGCGTGATGTTAACGCGTATAAGGACTCTAGTTTTTCATGGCGTATTGAAATTGATTATTTGTGCAGTCGTAAAAATTGTTGTAATAAATGTGAGTTGTGCTTTAGCTTATACGAACTGACTAATGAGGAGTTGTTTTTTATATTTGAAAAATTATACGGATATGAGACATGGACGTGGAGAGATATTGAAAAATCAGATAATGGTACCAGTTGCGGTTTTATGTTGGTGGAAAAACTTGATGTGTGCGATATTGTGAGGCAGCATTTGAGTTTACTTCATTTTGATGATGAATATTTATATAAAATAGAGATAAGTGGTAGGCATAGAATATGGGGAATCAGAAGAGGGAGTATTTTTTACTGGTTGTGGAATGATAGAGAGCACCGCTTTTACAAAGGGCGTAACACAAATTATACAAAGCAAAAAAAATAAATTGCGTCAGAACGACTGTACAGCAGCGTTCACTCACCTTTTCGTAAGACTATGCGAAAATTTAAAGGGCATTTTACTGGTTTTATTTTGAGTTTCTGAGGTGGTTGTCTGTATATGAAAAGTGTGTTTTGTATATTTTGAATTATAAAGTCTACATGATGCGTAAATTCTTTGAGTTGTTCAACATTCGTAGTTTTGTTTATACAGCCATTTTTTATTTCTTGTACGAGATCACTGATTTTAAAAAAGCGAGCCCATGTTTCAGATAAATTATCGAGAAACATACAAGCACAAAAACAATCGCGCGCATAAATGCAAAAAAAAACCAACTTCAATGAAAATTTATCTATTGAGTTTAGGCACATGTTACACATATAATGCAATGTGTTTTAAGTTAAATATTAATAATTAATGGAGAGATATTTTAATGAAAAATGTTATTAAGTTGCTCGTGTTGCCTGCTGTAGCGTTATCGATTGTTGAATTGTCAACTGCAATGTATCACGGAGATTGTTCTGAACATCAAAGCGGAGCAAGGAGCAGTATTTGGTTGTCAGATTTGCCTGATGTGCAAGAACGGTCAGTTGATGGCTCGTATTTCGGAATATTTACAAGAGATCCAAAAGAGATTGCGGAGAGGCTCCCAAGACCACTGACACCTTTTGTGCCGACTCCTAGTCCTAAAGATTGCGATTTTGTAGCTGATTCTTTTTGATTAGGTGTGATTTACGCACGCGGATACTACTTCATCACGAAGTAGTATCTCGCTTTTTGTTAGACATTTTTACACTTGCGTAAATGCATAATTATAATCATATAAGTAAGTGGAATTAGCCAAAAATAATTATTCCATCCGACACAGTCTACAATTATTCCAGAAATTCCCATGAAAAATATTCCGCTTACCTCGTGTATAGCCCAAAGTAGCGCATACATTGATCCGGTCTTGCACGCAGCGTAGAATATCGCAAGAAAAACCGTGGTGACGCATCCTCCAGTGAAGGCTTCACACAGAATTATCAAGCATAGTTCGGGAAGAACAGCTCCTCTTTTTAATAAAATTGTGTAGGAAAAAAAGGAGATTGCGTGAGTAATCCCAAAATAAAACATTGCGCGAGACATACCTATTTTTTTTATTATATATCCACTGACAAATCCTCCAATGATCACAGAAATAGAGCCAAACAGTTGAACAACCTCTGCAATTTCAATTTTAGAGAATCCGATTTCCAGCAAAAATGAACGAGACATTTTCTGCATCATGAAATCAGCGCTTTTATAAAGTATAAGAATTGAGATTAGACGACTCCATCCATTTTCTTTCATCATTTCACGAAATGGAATTATCAGACTTTTGCTTATAGAATCACTAAATAGTAATTTTAACGATTCAGCAGCATTGGCATCGCAACGCTCATCAGGAGTTTTTATGAATAGTATCGCAATCATCTGAAAAAACATTGCCGCAGCCGCGGACAAATATGCAATCCTCCAACCAAAAAAATATGCTAGATGTAACGCGCCAACTTTCGTGATAATCATCCCTATTTTGTGACCGAATCCAACTGCACCAGCAACATACCCAAGCTGATTTTTGGTAGTTCCATCAATTTGATACGGATACAAGGCCACATCTTTGCAGCCATCCCCAAGCGCCGTCAATGATGCAAATAATATCAATTGCAATAAATTTGATTTTGGATCCGAGAACGACATTCCCACCACTCCTGCAATGAGAATAAAGTATCCAACCACGATCCAGCTGCGATTTTTTCCAATTTTTTTAGTTAAGTAGGGAATATCATAGTTTTCTATAAACACTCCCCAAATGAATTTAAGAATAAACGGCCAATGGAAGATGGAAAACACACCAATTACAGAATTAGAAACACCCGCATCTTTCAGCCAAAAATCCAACACAACCAGCGTAAGCGGAAATGACAACCCATAGGCAAATCCGATAAACCCCTTCCGAAAATACTCAACTAATTGAAAATCGTACACAATTCTAGACTATAGCTTTCCTCTTCTCTATTATCTCGTCAATAATACCGAAACTTTTCGCTTCTTCTGGAGACATAAAATTGTCGCGATCCATAGATTTTTCAATTTTCGACAGTTGTGTTCCAGTGTGCTTTTCATATATTTTATTCAAACGGCTGCGCAAACTTATGATTTCTTTTGCATGAATCTCGATGTCCGAAGCCTGACCACGAAATCCGCCGGAAGGTTGATGTATCATGATGCGAGAATTTGGCAGAGAGAACCTTTTTCCTTTGGCACCTGCCATGAGCAGAAAGGATCCCATAGATGCAGCCTGCCCCATGCATAAAGTTGACACATCCGGAGAAATGTATTGCATTGTGTCGTATATGGATAGCCCAGAGGTCACAACTCCTCCGGGCGAATTTATGTAAAAATAGATATCCTTTTTTGGATCTTCCGACTCAAGAAACAACAACTGCGCACAAACAAGACTGGCTGAAACATCATTAACTTCACCACCCAAAAATACAATTCTCTCCTTGAGCAGACGAGAATATATATCGTATGAACGTTCCCCGCGGGCAGTCTGTTCGATCACCATCGGAACCAATGTACTCATATGTTCAGTCATTGTTTTCTCCTCAATAAAATTACTCTGCATCCGGCGTTTTTTTGTCTTCAGCAGCTTCAGCTTCTACTTCTACTGACTCTTCCGATCTATTTTCATTTTCTCCCTCATCAGCGGACGTAGCTGCATCCTCAGCTACAGTAGCTGTATCTGTCGATTCATCAGAAACAGCTGCAACATCATCTTTGAAGAAATCAAACGGCTCTTCATCTATTTCAATAAGTTTTTCGTAAGAACATGCCACTTCCTCTGAAATTTTAATTTTTTCCAGCAAAAAATCGACAACCTTTTTTTCTAAAATTGGACCGATTACGACCGGAAGAGCTTCTCTCCTGGTATACGTGTCCCAAATAGTTTCCTCTTTTCCTGGGTACATATTAGCAATAGATCTTATGGCTTCCGTAATTTCAGGCGAGGACACGATTATATTTTCTTTCTTTGCAATTTCAGCAATAACAAATCCAAGCCTAACTCTTTTCTCGGCAATTTTGCTACATTCTTCCTCGATTTGCGGAGTAAATTTTTTGCCAATCTTTCTCGCCTCTTCGGAGATCTGGCGTATAACTTCCTTAGTTTCAACCTGAATCAAACCTTCCGGTATTGGGAAATCGTACATATCAGATATTTTATCCAGAAGATCGCGCCGCATTATACCCTTAGCAATACCTTCACAACGCTTAGCATTATTACTTTTTACAACTTCTTTTACTTCCTCAAGCGTTTTGAATCCGATATCTTTTGCAAAATCATCATCCAGTTGGTGTTCAGAAGGATTAAAGATCTTTTTAACACACGCTTTACATTCAACAGAATTAGGTGAACCTGTCATATTAAAAATACGGACATCAGAAACTTTTGCTCCAATCAAGCTCTTACTTATCTGAAACGTAGCCTGACTCAATTCATATTCATCGATAGTTTCTTTTACTACAATCTCAACATCTTTAATTTCTTTGCTTTTTTTCTTTTTATTCAATTTTGCAGTTATTAAATCGATGACAACCTTACATCCATCTTTTACTTCGTCTGTTTCTTCGCCCTCGATCCACTTTTTTGCAATTTTTCTTAATCTTGCCAGTTCATCTGAAACATATTCATCACCAATATTTACAACGTATTTTTTTAGCTCAATTCCAGATAAGTCTTTCAGTTCGAAAACTGGATTGACTTCTAATTGCATAGCAAATTCTAGCCCTTCTTCATCATCTCGTACCACTTTGACACTGTGCGAGAGCATAACCATAAGCCTTTCGTCTTTTATAACCTGCTTAGCTGCATTTTTAATGGCTTCTTCCTTGGACTCAGAAACAATTCCACTACCATACATTCGCTTTACTATATCAACTGGAACTTTTCCTGGACGAAATCCATCTAATTTCGCTTTCTTAGCAGCTTCTTGCAGCTTGGCATCAGCAGCTACTTCTAATTCTTCTTTAGAAATCAGAACATTGTAGCACCTTTTGAGACCGTCTTTCGTATTGCTTAAAATCCTCATAAATCACTCTCCGTAACGCTAAAACTTGATTGGTGCGGGCGAAGGGACTCGAACCCCCACAGCGCTAACCACAAGAACCTAAATCTTGCGTGTCTACCAATTCCACCACGCCCGCCAAATAAAACATAAGTATATATAACATTTTTGCTGGCAGATTAGCCAGAGCCACTTTATATTTTTTTTTATAAATACGTTTTTTTTGTTTGATCGAACCTTTTCACCATTGTTAAAAATTAGTATTGTGAAGCCTGTGTATGTTATCATTAAATGATGTTGTAGAAAGTTTTCGCATGTTTCCTAATTTATTAACATTGTCTAGGGTTTTTTCTATCCCATTTATAGTTGGTTGCTTCTATGTAGAGGGGTTTTGGGCGCATCTTGCTGCCACAACCTTGTTTGTAACCGCATGCATTACGGATTTCTTTGATGGATATTTTGCACGTCAATGGAAGCAGGTGTCCTCTTTTGGACGTTTTATGGATCCTGTTGCAGATAAGCTTTTGGTCTCTACGATTTTACTCATGCTTTCTGGAACTGGCGTCATTTCTGGTATTAATTTACTTGCAGCAGCAATAATACTGGCACGAGAAATCATAGTTTCTGGTCTAAGAGAATTTATGTCGCAAATGCAGTTGATAATTCCTGTTACAAAATATGCGAAATGGAAGACAGGAATGCAGATGGCATCCATATCATGCTTGCTATGTTCTGCGATGTTTCCAGACGTTATTATTTTGAAAAATATAGGAATAATTTTTCTGTGGCTAGCAGTTGTTATGACGGTATTCACAGGCGCAAGGTACTTAAAGTTTGGTATACTGCGCATTTCGAATGAAGAGATGATCGAGCGTCCTCGTAAATAAATCGGGGTTCTTTCCTCTAAATGTGTATATTACGCAGTGTGCAAGTTTTTTAGATAGAATTAGTGTTTAATCAGACATCGTTTTTTGAATCTTTTTAACATTCCGGTTCTCGTTGGCTACTCTGTCTCTGGAGCTCTTGATTGCTCTTTTTGTCACCCTTTGTTAGTGGATTTTTTTTTGCTCTTTTTCTTTGGATGTTCAGAGTTGGTATGTATCTTTTTTATGCCTTGATACCCTGAATCTGTCAGCAATTTTACATCTTTATAGAGGTATGTCTTGGACTCTTTAAACAACCTGAAATCATGTTTCTTGCCATTGCAAAAAGCTGTACAAATAACAAGTCTGGTATTTTTATCTACCACAACCTGAGATTTTAAAGTGTGCCTTTTCTTCTTTCCGGAATAGTGCTTTTCCTGTTTTTTTCAGGTCTCTTTATCGGACTTTCAGTAGCATCGACGAGAATAACTTCATATTCAACATCCCTCTTTTACAAAGCTTTGCGACCTGGTAAATGAAAATCGGAATGCTTTATTAATGTGTCTTCAACCCATCTGACGCATTTATAGGCACTGCTTTCGCTTATCCCATAGGTTGTACCTATATGAAAATATGTTCGATACTCTCTCAGATACTCCAACGCCAACAGAAGCTGATCTTTTATGT
>JAISZX010000015.1 GCA_031284365.1 Holosporaceae bacterium | reverse complement strand
ATGACTGCTCATAATTGCCTCCCTTTTATACAATCTACATTATACCAATTCAAAACTCACTCTCTGGTCTAATTTTCGTGGAGCACCTTACAGTTGGATTTCGATCCAACGTGCCACTTTTATCAAACTACAGTTTTTTCCAAAAAAACGTAATTTTTTTCTAATTTTTTACTCTTTGTTAATCTTTTTATGGGATGCTGGATTTTATTATAACATAAGGAAAAAATAAAATGAAAAACAAAAACGATAAAATTATGCTTGGAATTGAGGATAAGAAACTGAAGTTCGAGGTAGGTAAAAGGGAGAATGTGATGAAAAAAACAGGATTTTGGAAGGTAGCGTTGGCTGTTGTTGCTGTTGCCGTAGAGATTGCTGTATTTCGACCATCTGAAGCAATGTTTGCAATTCCACCAGCAACCGTGGCGCGTTATAACACGACAACTGGAGATTTTGGATTACTAGCTGTTGCGAACGTGAATGAATTGCTTCTCTGGATAGATAATTTCTATGTGGCTATGGGACCAAAGGCACCTGCAGAAATGGAAGCTTTAATACAAAAAGCTGATAATATTAACGCAATCATACGCATTTGCTATGGAACAACTACTCCATCAAAAATACCAGACGCTATACGCAAATATACAATAAATGAAATTATTACTGCTAATTGCGGTCAAAGAGATGACCTAAAAAGAACAGTAATGACATTGCATATTTGTTATCATAATACAGTATGCGGTGGTGATGTATTAAAAATAGTAAAATTGTTTTTATGTACCCCTCTTGTTCCTTTTGGCGGGGGATTTGCAAATGTTGGTGCCGCTCGCGCGGCTTTTTCTCAGAGCGAGTTAAATCATATTATTTTAACTCGACGATCTTTTTTGCAGCATATACAAAAGCATTGGATTGATTGTAGTGTTGGCGTAGCTCCACTGATATTGACAGCAGTACAATTGAATGCAATTTATGGTAAAAAATCAGGCTTTGTGGCTTATAGCGCAGTACCAGCAATGTTAATTGCCGCCGAAAGCGCTATTGATGACCTTGTTGTTGCGCATGATTTGAGTTCTTTAAAAATTTTAGTAAATAATGGACGAGAATTAACAATTTCGACGAAAGAAGGGCTGTCGCCGGGGGAACCTGTCATGTTCAAAATGGATCGAAAAAAATTTTCGCGAAATATTTCTTCTATTTTTGCTATAGAGCGAAGTGGACAGGCAGCAGCGTTGGTACCAATTACGTTACCAGTCAACATTACACAGAATGTGGTGAATTCAGTCAGAAGAATTAATACATTTGGAACTCTTGGGGCAGAAGAGATAACTTTTAAAAGTGAACAACAAGTAAAGTTAAAGTTTTTCTTTAAATTCACGATTCCACATAATATCCAACCACTAATAGTTGGTGCACTTAATGCTCCTATTAATTTTGCACTTGCTCCGATAAGCAACCGTATTAACAACATGGGATCATTCTATGTAAGAAATTAACAAAGGCAAAAAAGGCATCAATGACATAACAACCGACGCCTACGTGACAAAAAGCAAACGAGATGCGCTACCCTATAATTTCCAAACCTAAAACAACTGATACTCAGAACTTCTAACGGCCTTTAGCGGCTTCTGAAATGATAAACATTTAGCATTACGTCACGTCCATGTAATCCGGTTTCATTCCATATGTCATTAAGTCTCGTTGTTACACGAAGGGCTTCTTCTTTGGTTAACATCCGTTCTCCGGAGAATCGTGGTAACCTTTTTTGTGTTGCCATTGCATCAGCGTAAGCAACTCCACTATTAGCTATAGTATCAAATAATCCAAAATCACTGAATAATAAATTGCCGATAAAGCCACGATCTGAATGATTGAAAGCAGCTGGAATGAAAAAATTCAAGTGATCAATATATCGATCAATGAAATACATATCACCAATAATCAATCTCATTGCAAGTTCTGCATCAACAGAGGAAAGAATGGACGTCCAGGAATAAGTTCCGTAATCATCAGCTGTGAAATTTCCAGCCTTATATTGATCATATAGCCAATCCATCTCTTTCTGATTTTTGGGCATGAAACAACAATATCCCAAACCGGCTCTACTGGCATGATAATCCATTAACCTTTTAGGTTCTTCATGCTCAGATGTCCCGTCTAAAGCCATGCTTGGCCACTTTTGTACGCAACCGCTCATTCTTTTTATATTATCCATTATCTGTGTTGTCAATTCATTTGTTTTTTTATCTACCCCACTCACTCCGCCGCACATCACCGCAGCGCAACAAACTCCCGCAAGCACACTGCGCACATTATCTTTGAACATTCTAATCATATTCTATCTCCTAAACGTTAATAAACACAAAAACCACCAACGAAACGACACTATTTACAAAATCAGGAGATAAAGAAGAAACCCGGAAGGCAGTGACCGACAGAAGAAGTTCACGACCGCCGCTTTCATCATCTTTCAAAGCATCGTTTCACCTCTTTTTCGACCGTTACAAAAACTACAATAACTGATTGTATGGTACTACAACCTCACATATGTATGCAATCCTTCCATTAGCGAAAAATTAACCTTT
>JAISZX010000014.1 GCA_031284365.1 Holosporaceae bacterium | reverse complement strand
TGCCTTCCTCTCTGCCTTCCTCTCTGCTTTCCTCTCTGGCGACGGTGAGTTCGCTGTTGTGGTCGTTGATGGTTTTCTGGCGTAGATTGGCTATGGCGCGCGCTTCGTCGTCAGCGCTGATGTATTTCAGCGTCTCCATGGCTTCCTTAACTTCTTTCACCTGCAAAAACGACTCGTCCATGAAAATCGGATCTTTCAAGAACGATAGCCAAGCGGTGAGCAGATCCCGTGTGTCGGCTTTCTTGGGATTGAACTTCGGCAATTCTATGAAAAAGATCCGAGCACTGTCGGTCATGATCTGGTAGGGATCCGGATCCTGCGGCTGAAAGGTCATGTAGGCCTCGCCGATGGCATTTTGGCGGTCGGTCACGCTCTCTCCAAGAATCCAGACGCCGATGACCTTCGGGCCTTTGTAGGATCGTCCAGATTTCACGGTGCCGGGCATCATATTAGCCAGATAATGAAACGCCCGCTGCGGAATTTCTCCGGTGTTGCGGCACTGAATCTCAATGTCCAGCAGCGTGCCATCATCGGACGTGGCCTTGACATCGAGGCGGCTGGCCTTGTCCTCTTCCAGAATCTTAGAGATGTCGGTGTTCTCCAGGCGCAAATCTCCAATCTGCGGATTGCCCTTGAGCAAAGAGTTCAAAAACGAAAGCAAAAGAGGCTTTTTATCCTCCACGCCGAAAATATTCTTGAATATGTAATCCAGTTTCGGATCCAGCAGATTGGTCATTACATTACAATTCCTTAACTTTGAACCTAATTATAGCTTATTCCCTAAAATTATGGCACCTCTTTCTTGAGCAATTTTTGTCGACAACCACGACCTAATTCACCTCAAAAACACGATCCACAATTTGCGAGCAACTTTATGTTAAAAAATTCAAATCTACATCGATGCTTTTTCTTGTTTAATTTAATTATACTCATTTCACGTGAGAAGCAGGATTTCCGTATTGCTACCGTACTGAATTCTCAGTCAGCTTCGTCCTACTTCTCATTGCGAACGAGTTATATATCATTTGACTTTTTGCACTTACGCAATGGGTTTATTACAAAATAATTCATATACATCATGCTATATGATGCTGTTAAAAAAACAAATAATCAACTAAAAATTAATTAAATTAGTTTAGGATTTGTCCAAATCAATTTGAAAGGCATAATGTCGTGTTATCAAAATTTTTCGGTTCGATAACCATTTTTACGTTTATAATTTTTTCTCTAGACACTTATGGCATGATGCTGGATGTAAGTAGTGCTTACGGTTTAGATAGTGCTGATCCACGAACCATAATTGAACGCGCGACGGCAAATGCCGCGGAAATACGAAAAATTGTGGGATCTGATAACATACTGAGGCGCCCCGCGGCTTACCAGCAACAGTACGAGCACAGGGGCAGGATGATCGTGGGGAGCGGGTATTCTTACATAGGGCTGAACCACTTCGGGCAGAGGGAGCATAACCCATACTACACCATAGATCAGAATAGGCTGAGCCATAGCAGTGGTTTGGATTATCCGCTGGCGTATCCAGATTTCGCAGCTGACATCTCGGCGCCTTTGCAACCAAAATTGAAAGTCTTCGCTGACCAATTCGTTGTTGTTGCTTTAGAGCGTTTACCAATCAGCGTTAACTTCGGAGAAGGTTCAAGAACCGTTGCCAACTGCCTTGAATTCTTGAGAACTGGAGGAATACTTGTCATGAATGCTCCGCCGTGTACAATTATAGAGTGTACGGAAGAGAGAGTGAAACCTGAGGAACACCTAGCGGCTCCTTTTATCATACAACTCAAAAGGACTGGGCCAGCGAGGACGTTGAGGGTTACTGGAAGCGGGGCGGTGTGCGCTGGCCAAGACGAATTAGATTTGTGCAAAAGAGGATTAAATTTTTTCCTGGAAAGCTACCTGGGACCTAAGTTCGAGGCACTGGGATTAAACAATCAGATCGAGTCATGCCACTTAATCACCGTTGGACCGCGAACTACGCATGCTCGGTGGCTGAAACGATCAGATACAACTCATCAATTTTTGTTCGAAATTACCAAGAAATGATGTTGTACTACCTACAAAAACATAAAAACTGATTGACAGAATGAAACGAACTCTGTTTGCTGAACAGACTTGAGGAGCTGCTTATTATTCTCAGTTGTGTAGACTATGGCGAAGCCATATACACAGGAATTTACGGCGCTGCTCGCACTGAAACACATAAGCGTCAGACTACAGGTGGGACATACCAGATAACGACCACGGGTATGACATCGGTTCGAAAGAATGTGACTGCTCGATATACTTACTATCAGAAATACACATTCTCGGGTTTACTACTAGCACAAGCGGCATCGACCATGATTTTCTCGTCAACGGAGTTGTTTGACTAGACGATGTGTAACTTGTGCTTGTCGCGTTTTGCGATTTTGAAGGGTATTTTCACCTTTTGGATCAGTTTTTCTTTTGTAATGTTCTGCCCCCTATAATTGTACCAATTAATCTAGGTGAGTCGAATACACTGTGACGATTAATTATAGGAGTTAATTCATGTAGTTACCTGGGAGGGTAAGACACGCTCGCCTTTAGGCGAAGACTTCGGTATGATAATGGCATGGAGTATAGAAGAAGCAGTCACAGTTTATATGACCTGAAGTATCACGTGGTATTTTGTACGAAATACAGGTACCGAGTTCTGACAGGAATAGTTGCGACTAGAGCAAGAGAATTGATACGAGAAATATGCATGACAAACGATGTTACAACTGTGAGTGGCGGATTAAGTCCCGAGCATGTACACCTGTTATTGTGAATACAGCCTGGTATATCAGTATCAAAAATAGTGCGATACATCAAAGGAAAAAGCAGCAGAAAGCTTTTACAAGAATTTGAGGTATTGAGGAAAAAATATTGGGGACAACATCTGTGGGCCAGAGGGTACTTTGTTGTAACAGTAGGCAACGTGAACGAAGAAGATGTACAAAAGTATATAGAAAATCAAGAAATACATCACCGGGAAGACAATTTTAGAATTTCGGAATTCTGAGTTTACTCTTAACTACCGCTTTGCAAGCGTAATCTCTAACTACCGGCTTTAGCCGGTCGTAGTTGATTGAACACATTCCCAAGGAAGTTGCTCTTTGGATGGACAAAGCTTTTCCGAGAAATATTGCAAAAAATGGCAATATCGTCATGATTCCGCATAAAAAACCACGAAAAGAAGAGCTTACAGACGCTCAAAAGGCTGAAAATAAAGTAATTTCCGATATAAGAATGGTTGTAGAACACGCAATCGGAGGAATAAAACGATTCAGATGCATAACTGACACTTTCCGTAGTAAATTTGGCAAAGATGATCAAATGATCGTTGTTGCTGCTGCTCTAT
>JAISZX010000119.1 GCA_031284365.1 Holosporaceae bacterium | reverse complement strand
TGGGTTTGCGATATCGCATAGGCAGAGATACGCGCAAGACCAACATAGGTTTTTAGTTTTGCCAACAGATATTGGATGCGCAGAAAAAGAAAATCCGCTTCGTGCATGCGTATTTGCTGTAGTATAGTTTTCTCGCATTCGTTGAAAATCGAAATTTTTTCCCGGAGAATTTCCGTATCTCTCTTCATGACGTAGCCATGGGAATTTCTGATGATTTTCCCGTGCGCCGTAAGATGAACCGCATCTTCGATCAACTCGCTGATGATAAGAATACTTTCGTTGATTTTTGCATTCTTGAATTTAATGCCGTTGTCATTGACCATGTCCGGAAGATTTCTGAATCGCAGAGGCAGACCGTAGCCGACTCCGCGCGTGTTTACGATAATTCCCGCCAATGAAGGATGAAATTTCGCCAAAAAACCCCGAATTTCGGAAATTTTCCGATGCAGGCGAGTGTCGTCGCTTACGGTCAGGCCGCATGTTTCCAAAAGTTCCGTAATTTCATCGTAACCAAGAGATTTCGGATGTTGTTTGAAGAGCGAGTACAGAATTTCTCCGCAATATTTCTTCAAACGAGTTTCTTTTGCGACGCTGTCAATTTCCAATCGCAAAACAAGAGAATCGGCATCGACGGCAATAACATTTTTCGAAGAAATATCCAGCAGCGAAATAAATTTCATACTACTCCAAACGATATTTTCAGGAGACCGTTTTTCTGCTTCATCTTTTTTAGCGTCATTTCTCCGATTTCACCTGTCGACTTAATATGAGTTCCTCCGCATGGAATTGGCGGATAATTTCCTATCTGCATCACGCGGAATTTTTTACTTTCCGGAATTTCGTAGGGCAATTTGTAATAGATGGATTCGAATTGCCGGCGATCCGTTTCAAAAATTTTCGTCGGTGAATTTTTTTCTATGGCATTTTGTAATTTTTCGGAAAGAAGCTGTTCATTCGGCACTTCATCTCCGCAAAATTCGATATAGGCTTCTCCCGGAAAAGCATGACATTTTTGCGCTTTCAGATTTGGATGTAATTCTTTCACAATATTTCCTAGCAAATGGCCGGCGGTGTGATATCGAGCGTTGAGCAATCTTCTGTTTTTGGCAATGAAACATTTTACCGAACTATTTTCTGAAGGATTTTGCATCAAATTTTTGAACGGCTCAATGTAGTGACGAATCTCATCTCCGATTTGCTTAACATCACGAACCGCATATTCAAAATCACCGCAGATAATTTTCCCGTGATCACATGGCTGACCTCCACCCTGGGGATAAAAAATCGTTTGATTCAGCAAAATATACGACATATCTCTCTCGTCTTTTTTGTACTCTACGATGCGCGCATCCGATTCAAACAAATATGTGTCATTCAAATATAATTGATCCGTCATTTTTTCTCTCAGTATTTCAACTACATTAGTTTCTGCGAAATCGTTCCGGATAAGTATGACTATTATATCATAAAAAGCAGGATAATTGGTGAATATATCATTGGATTATCCTAAATATATCCTCAGGCAAATTAGAAACATTTACCTGTACACATTCCCTCTGACGTCGATTTTTACGATCAGGACTGTGACTTTTTCCTCTTCTATTCGATAGATAACTCTGTAATCGCCAACGCGCATTCGAAAAAATCCTTTGAGATTACAGACAAGAGGCTTGAATCTATGAGGATCTGTGCTCAATCTTTCGTTGATTGCTTTGATAATGGTTCGTCTGATATTTTTGGGAATTTTTACGAGTTGATCAAAAACTTCCTCGAGATATTCAATCTAGTAATTCATCTATTCGTCGCTGCATTTCTTTAGAACTTATTCTTGGTTTTTGATCAATGTTGCCCATTTGCTCGATCAGATTAATATAGTATGCATCTTCGTCATATTCTATTTGTTTACGAATTAACTCGGCACAAATCTTGGAAACAGACTGTTTGGTCTGACTCGAAATTTGCTTGATCAGGTTGAGTGTATTGGAATCAAGGGCTATATTTACTCGCGGTTCGATTGTCGCCATGGCTTCCTCCATCAAAGTTATTGCCTATAGTCTATCACTAGTGATTGATTTTGTCAAGCAATTCTTTCAACTTTTCTACCTCATTACTCGCCAACACATCGATGTTTGCTCTGATTTTTTCGATGTCCCAATTCCACCATTGCATTTTTAGCAGAAGCTCGATTATTTCGTCGGAGAATCTTTTACGGATTAGCTTTGCTGGATTTCCGGCCCAAATTTCGTAGGGCCCGATATCTTTCGTGACTACAGATCGTGCTCCGATGACTGCTCCATCGGCAATTTTCAGGCCAGGCAGGATGAGTGCCTCAACGCCAATCCACACATCGTTACCGACAACGGTATCGCCTTTTCTTTCGTAGGCGATGGGCGAGCTGTTTTTGTAACCGTCGAAATCTTCTCGCAAAATTTCCAACGGATACGACGTGAAAAAATTGTGATTGTGTCCCTGATTTCCGCCCATAATAAATTTCACGCCGCCGGCTATGGCGCAAAATTTTCCGATGATCAGTCGGTCGGTTTCTTCCGGAGAAAATTTGTTGTCGGCAGCATCCAAATACATGATGCAATCTTCGAACGAGTGTCCGTGGCAGTAGCCGGAATAATAAGAATAATCTCCGACGACGATGTGCTTACAGGGCAAATGATCCTTAATGAAGATCGAATCGCGATAGGTTTTAAAGTGGTTCATTGCGGTCATAATTTCTTGAGGTTAAAAATATAGAAATCTTTCACTTTCTG
>JAISZX010000091.1 GCA_031284365.1 Holosporaceae bacterium | reverse complement strand
TTTAATTCTTTAAATTCAAGAATTTTAAAGATCTGAATATCAGAACCGCTTGCCGGATAATCTTACTGTTTCACCGGCTGCTTAGCGCTCTAATTTAAGAGAATTAAATGGCCCTGGGTACTGAACGTGCACACATCACATTTTTGTTGCTTTTTTATTCTGTTTATGATACAATAGATCCATGTGCATGCTTGAGAAAATAACATCGCTGAAGTCTCGTTGATTGTTTTCGAGGTTAGACTTCACCGTTTGCCAGTTCAGGTTGAAAATTTTTCTCAACCTGTTGCTCTGGAGAAAAGCTCTAAAATAGTTAGGAGTTTTTGTGAGTGTAGTAAAAAATGTTTTTATAGTAGGTTCTTTTACGCTTTTTAGCAGAATCATTGGGTTTATCCGCGAATGCATTATGGCTTTTTGCCTTGGCGCTGGGATGTATTCAGATGCTCTACTTATAGCCGTTCGGATATCAAACGTTTTCAGAAGAATATTCGCAGAGGGCGCTTTTAACGCCGCATTTTTACCACGATTTTCCAAAATTCTAAACAAGGAAGGACAGAATTCAGCAAATATAGTTTTATCAGATGTTTTTAGTATGTTAATGCTGGTTTTGATTCCATTTTCCATCGTTGTTATCATGTTTTTTCCATCGTTTTTGAAAATATTACTATCAGGATTCGATGAACTAAGTGAAAAATTCGCATTGGCCGTTATTCTCGGAAGAATTTGCTTTCCGTATCTGATATTCATCTCTATAACATCGCTTTTTTGTGGAGTAATGAACACAATAAACAAATTTGCATTATCAGCAGCCGTGTATTCGATGCTGAGTGTTTTTACGATTTCCGGATTACTTCTTGGGTATTTCCTTGACTTATCTAGCTATGCCATCGTAAATATAGTGTCATGGTTTGTTGTGCTTTCTGGAATAGCTCAGTCGTATCTTCTATTTGTATCTGTTGTACGTAATGGGTTTGTAGTAAAATTTAAATTCAATTGCTTTACAGATCATGTGAAAAATATCGCAAAAAATATGATTCACGGAATAATTGGCGCCGGAGTATGGCAGTTGAATCTTCTCATTGATATGACAATTTCATCGTATTTGCCAACAGGAACAATTACTTGCATCAATCTTGCGGATCGACTGAATCAGTTCCCGTTAGGAACGCTTGGGATAGCTCTTAGCACGGCTCTTCTACCTTCTCTTTCAAAATTCATCGGACAACAAGAGTACGATAAAGCGGCACAAGAGATGGAACGTGGCTTATTGTTTGCATTTTTTCTTACATTTTTTGCAACGATAGTACTAATTGCTCTTAGTGAACAATCAGCATCTGTGGCTTTTGAAAGAGGAATGTTTGGAGCCGCGGAGGTTCGCATCACCGCAGATGCAGTTGTAGGATTCGCCATTGGACTGCCAGCATATGTTCTAACAAAAGTATTTTCTACTTTGTATTTTGCAGCTGGCGATACAAAATCTCCGGTAATTTTTGGGGTAATTTCTGTTGCTCTGAATGTGATGTTTTTGCTACTGCTTGTTCCTTTTTTAAAATATTTTGGATTGGCGATTTGTACCTCGTTGTCTGCCATTTCAAACGCAATTATGCTAATATATTTTTCCAAAAAGAAAATGAATTTCAAATTTTCCAAAACATTCTGGATTAAAATTCTGGCGCAAATAATAGCATCTTTGGCAACATATTTCATCCTCTTGTTTCTTTCTGATTTGTATTGGAATCCTGATTTGGGAGAAAAATCTATCAAATGGTTGATATATCTTGGGTTTTTAGTGTGTGGTGCAGCAACGTTCTTTGCAACTGCCGTTATTTGTTTGTACGTAACAAAGCAAGATCAATGGATGCTATGGAAAAAGAGCGCTTGGTAGATATTTTCGACAAAAATAGGTGATTGCAGTTTTAGTCAAAAATTAGAACCATCTCATTTTGGATTTTTTTTTGCAAACGCTATTTTGCTTATACTTTACCAATTCCATAACATCATTTAATGATTCGTCTATTGTTCTATTTCCGTACGTTAGCACATCGATATACGAATCGAATCTATTGGCCTGTTGGCTCATGCCAGATTGCTTTAATGTTGCAGAAATCACTCTAGTTTCCGAGATTAATGTCGATATATCTCCAACTATTTCACCGATAAAGTGTCTACGCAATTTTTCTACATGTTGGTCTGCCACAGGGCAAACTCTACCTGTTGTTCTATTATTGCATCCAACAAAAATAAAACAAAAGAGCGCAGAATAAACTCGTTGATTTTTAATCCTATCCACTGGCGCCTCCATCGAAGGATTTCATCATTCCAATGATTACAGGCCCCAGCATAACAATGAACAAACATGGCATGATGAAAAACATCATAGGAAGAGTGAGTAATGTAGGCGCTTGAGCAGCTTTTGTTTCAGCATTCAACATTCTCTTTTGTCGAGATTCAGACGACAAATCCCTTAAAGTCGTAGTCAACGAAGATCCATATTCTATTGATTGGCTGAGTGTTTTTGAAAGAGTTTTTATTTCTGAACAGTTTGTTCTATCTTCCAAATTTTTGAACACCAGTCGTTGATCAGGAATCATTTCCAGCTCAATAGACGTCAAACTTAGCTCATCAGCTAAAATAGGATTTGACGTCCTTAACTCTCGAGCAATTCTTCTTATTGATCTACTCAAATCAAGCCCTGATTCTGTGCAAATAACTAGTAGGTCAACAAGATCTGGTACTCCATTTTCAATGGATTCAGTTCTTCTATTCGCGAGCATCTCCATGTTAATATCCGTTAATTTATGTCCACCAATCACTGAAACAACAAATATAACCAGAAGAGAAATTCCGAAGGGATATTCATCATTATCACTAAAGACAAAGACCAGAAGTATTATAAAAAACAATGAGATGCTAGCAATAATTTTGGATTTCATGAATTCTTCTAAAGCGTTTTGTTGTCGTACTCCGGCTTTTTGCAGAAGAGCATTCATATGCTCGACTAAATTTTTGTTTTTTTCTGCGATAAAGTTAAAAATGACGTTGGCTCCAAACATTGGACCACCAGAACTAAGTCCTATGCTTTCTTTTTCTTCAAAATCTTCATCGAGGCGACTTATAACTCCGCGATGAGACACGTTTTTTATTTTTTTGATAAGCTTGAGTTTAGCTACAACGCTCACAACAAATCTTTCACTGTATGGCTTAATTAAGAAAAAAACAAAAAAAGCAACAAAAAAACAAATTATATTTTCCATTTTTACACCTTTATTTTGCTTGCTTTCAGCATTAAAAATGTTCCGATACTAAACAAAACAATTACTATTTTTAGCAACATTTGTCCAGACCCTGGACTAGTAAATTCCTTCATGTGGTTAGGATTAACAACACACATAATGCCTGCAAAAATAAACGGAAGAACGCTAATAACTATAGCAGACATTCTTGCTTCTGCTGACATCGCTTTTAATTTTAAGCCAAGCTCTAATCTTTTTCTCACAATCGATGAAAGATTTTGCAAAATTTCAGCTAAAACGCCTCCATTCTCCATCTGCAGAATAAGTGCAACAACCAGAAACCGAAATTCCTCTATATCTAATTTTTCTGCCGCTTCCAGAAGAACTTTTTCAGGTTTGACTCCCAAATCAAATTTTTGGCTAATAACCTTAAATTCACCTGCAACCGGTTCTTTCGACTCAATGCTAACTAACTTCATTATACGACCGATATTTAAACCAGCTTTAACACCTCGTATCATCATGTCTATCGCATCTGGAAATAATTTAAGAAACTCCATTTTTCTTTTTGCTGCAATTGAAGCAAATATATTGTAAACAAGAAAAGCTCCTACACATACTCCCACAGGAATTCCAATGGCAACATTTAAGAAATTAAAGTAAATAATTAACGCCGAAAACGCAACTCCGCCAATTAAGCATACTATTATGAAATTTTGCATCGATATACCAGCTATATTAGCCTTCTTCATAATTAATCTGACTTTATCGAACACTTTATTCTGCGAAGTTTCAGGTAATCCAAATTCTGAACTTTCTATCTTTGAAAAAGTGGAAATTCTATCTATGGATGATTCCAGTAGCGCATCTTGTTGTTTAGATAAACTTTGAATTCTTTCTTCCAATCTTTTTTTCATTATATCATTTGTTTCAGAACGATAAAAAAAGCGATATGTAACAAAAAAACACAAAAAGGCAGTAATAAAAATTATAATTATACTAATAATCTGATTCATGATCTGAACTCCCATTTTTATCCATTGCGCTTCTCATTATTGAAAGTAACTCCTTGTCCAAACCAAAAATGATTGCTTTTTCCAAAAATATTGGATTGTCTGTTCCTGCATCAAATCTACCAAAAACTTTGTGATCAGACGTTTCTCCAAGAGGAACAAATTTGAATAGATGCTGATAACCTATATCTCCCCTCTCATTGAGACCCGTAACTTCAACTATTTCTGTTATTTTTCTTGAACCATCATGGAGACGTTCTGTTTGTACAACCAAATTGACAGCACCCGCGATTTGAGCGCGCACAATTTCACTTGGAAGATCGAATCCAGACATGGCAACCATGTTTTCCAGACGAATGAACGCCTCACGAGCTCTGTTCGCGTGAATTGTTGACATTGATCCATCATGCCCAGTGTTCATTGCTTGCAACATGTCTATACACTCAGATCCTCGAACCTCTCCAATAACAATACGATCAGGACGCATACGAAGGGCGTTTTTCACAAGATCGCGAATCGTAATTTCTCCTTTTCCCTCGATATTTGGTGGACGGCTTTCTAATCGAACAACATGTGGCTGCTGCAATTTTAACTCAGCTGCGTCTTCGCAGGTTACAATACGTTCACGTGGATCAATCAGCTGAGACAAGGCATTCAGCAACGTCGTCTTTCCTGATCCTGTACCTCCAGAAACAATGATATTAAGACCGCATGTGGACGCTATTTGCAAAACTTTTAACATATCTTCACTTAAACTTCCGTGCTCTGCTAATCCGTGAAGATCAATAGCTTTTTTAGAAAACTTACGAATTGAGATTGAAGTGCCGTCCAAAGCAATCGGCGGCGCAACTATATTAACACGACTTCCGTCAGGAAGACGGGCGTCGCAAAGTGGACTGGATGTATCGACACGTCTGCCGACGCGGTGTGCTATTCTTTGGGCAATTTGTAGCAAGTGAGCATCGTCCCTGAATTTTATATGGGCTAGCTGCATAATTCCTTTGCGTTCTACATAAATCTGATTCGGACCATTCACCACTATATCTGATATTGAATCATCATCCAGCAATGTTTCAAGCGGTCCTAGACCTATCATATCGTCAACCAATTCGTGAGCAATGCCTATTTGTTCACGCTTTGTGATTTGTGCGCGCCTTTCTTGAGCAAACTCAAAAACGAAATTTTCTATCTCAACACGCAGCTCCTGCGGAGTCAATTTGAATGCCGACGCCAAATTGATTCTATTAAGCATGGTTTCGTGAGCTTCTTTTCGAAACACAGTTAAAATCGGAGATTCCTCAGCATAAAAATCATCCTTATTTTGCAAGTCTTTGTTATGTACGTCGCCGGAAGACATTGTTTTCGCCTATCTAATTATTTAAATTGTGTTATTAATTTTTCAAGTGTATCGGCAGCCAAGTCTTTAATTCTGTCTGCCGTCCACCCTTTTTGCTCTGTTACAGCTTGAGCAATTTCTTGATTCTCTCTCTTTCCGAGAATATCATTCGCCAAATCTTCCAACACATTTGTCAAAGGCCCATTTGACATCGCAAGTGGTTGGCCTATGTTTGCTGCCGCTAGAGCAACATTCTCATCAAGTGGCATGATATAATCTATTTTTTTGTCGATAATCTTTTCGAATGATTCTTTTGTGAGAGCTCCTATGCTTGACAGACCGACTTTATTAGCTACGACAATAATTTTTTTATCATGTTGAGACGAGCGTAACATTTCAAGTATACGCATCGTATTTTGAGCAGACGCAATACTCATCTCTACCATGACTACGAAGCCGTCAGATTTCTCCATACACACCCTATTAACGTTATTAAGTTCACGCTGCGAATCAACCAATAAGTAATTGAATTGTCTTTTAACAAGATCCATAAGAGCCTCGAATGCTCTAATATCAATATTAATATCGCGCAACAAATCGACCAATCCACCTAGATAATAAAATCTTTGATCGCATTTTTTTAGGATAGTTTCTACGAAGTAGTCGTCCACTTTATCTGGAGATTCAAGAATATCCAGATATGCGCTCTCAGTTTTGACATCAAGCATCAGATGCACAGTACCATAGAAAAAATCCATGTCCATCGCTATTGTGCGTTTAAAATGGCGATTGGCTAAAATCCAACCCACGTTAGCAACCGCAGTCGTTGATCCAGCTCCCCCAACTGAGCTGATAAATTGTATCATCTTTCCTTTTTTTTCTACGTACTTTTTTGTTGTGCCACTTGCTTTTTCCACAGAACGGCTTAACAATGAGTTATTTAGAGGTTTTATCAAATAATCTAAAATACCAATTTCCATAAGGTCGCGAAACAGTCCGACATCGTTACGACTTCCAATGGCCAAGATATTAACGTTAGGCGCACTGAATTCTTTTATCTTAGATATCTCACCCAACGGCAATTCTGAATCGGAAATATCGATAATCAATATTTTTGGTGTTCTATTTTCTTTTAAAAAATCTATAACATCAGTTAATTGCCCACGAAAAACTACAGAATAAGCAATTCCAAGATTTTTAATAACATTATTTATTATTTGCTCTGAGACTGGATCGCAAACAAATCCAACTATGTTATACGTTAGATCAGATGAACTGATTTTTGACATAATAATATTCTCCTATCGGGTTAATTACTCGAAGATGCTGCGCTACTTCCAGATGATGAGCCGCCACCTCCGCCGCCGCCAGAGCTCTTGATTCTAGCAGCATTAACCGCTGCTGATACTTCCGGTCCACTATATTTTCTTGGCGACACAAAATCAGCTTTATTACTAATCATCTCTATAAGATTGTAAGCAGCTGCAGCTCCGTACTTTGGCATGTGTTTATTCGTGTCTAAATCTCCGATATATTCCGACCACGTACTACAATTTGGTTCTTTTACATCGTATCTAAGAATATCGATTCTGAATCCAACTTTAGCGTCTTTGTAAACGCAAGCACCCGAATTAATTATTCTACTATTTAGAAAACCATGCTTAATCATCAATTGAGAAATCTGTTTTTTAGCTTTTTCTTGCGTTTCAACAGTAATTACTCTGTCAGAGGTTAGCATAAATCCAATATTTTCAATGCCTTCGGCGCGAGCATCCTTTAAAAGCTTATTTACAGCCTCAGTCGTTGGCTTATCTAAAACAAAATTGCGCGGAGTTGCAAAAAAATGAACGTCTTTCACTTCTTTTGCTTCGATTTCAATTGTTTCTGGAACATATCCATCGTTGGCCAAATATTGCTTTTCACACCCAATAAGAAGCAAGCAAATAAGTGCAAGATTTAATATTTTCATCATACAAAACTCCTTCTATTTAAGTGAGAAACCTGCGTTACAACCTTTTTTCACATTCTTATGAAATTTCCTGGTAAGTATGGATTCCAGCGGAGAATACATTCTTGGAATCATTTCATTAGGCGTTTTCAATTGCTTGGACGATGGTTTCACGATATACGGCGTCACAATAATCACCAATTCTTTTTCGTTGATGTCTACGTTTGAATTTCTAAAAAGCGATCCAAATAGTGGTAAATCAGCCAAAAATGGCGATTCAGTGGAAATAGAGTTTTTAGTAGTTTGCAGCAGTCCGGCAATCACAAGGCTCTGTCCACTACCGAGTTCCACAGTGGTAGATGCTTCTTTTGTCGTAAGTGATGGAACTCCCTCGTTATTTTTGTTCCCAAGGGTACTTATAGTTGGTTTCACGGTAATATTAATGCGATCTTCTGCCATTACAATCGGAGTAAATTCGATAGAAGTACCCCAACTTTTGAATTCTGTAGTATTACCGCCGTTGTCGCCGCTTTGTTTTACGACGTAGCTTTCTTCACCACCAGCGTTAAATGTTGCTGTTTTTCCCGACAGTGCAACCAAAGTTGGCTCTGCCAATACGCTAGCAAACGACTCACTAGCAAGAGCTTCTAACAAAGCTGATAGACCATTATTCCCACCTGCGTGGATCATCCAACGCCCACCAGCAACTGTTCCTGCCATTGTTTTGTCATTTATGGCGGTTTTCAGCGCTGTTGCATCAGTAGTAAAGGTTGGGAATGTGCTGGCATCTCCAGAGATGAAACCATAGTTCATTCCAGTTACATCTTTTGACTGAGATAGTGCTTTCCAGTTGATACCTAATTTTTTGCTCAGATTTCTCGATACTTCAGCTATTTTTACCTTAAGCATTACCTGTGTCGCAGTTTCAATCGACAATTTATTTATGATTTTACCACTTTCCAAAAAGCGTCCAACAATATCAAGAACGTCTGCAGCAATTTCCGGAGAAGGAACTTTGCCCCGCAAAATTACGGAGCTATCTACTGAAACCAGTTCGACGTGCGTATCCGGATACATTTCAGCAATTGCTTTTCTTATTTCTCTGAGCGGATACGTTACCCTTATGTCATAGTTCGCAATGACCTTTCCTGCTTTATCGTGTATCAGAAGTGAAGTTAATCCCGGAGCCAATCCAGTTAGATACAAAGAAGTGTCGCTTAGCATCTCCACATCAGCAACTTCAGGATTTGGAATAAAAATTTCCCCTATTTTTGCGCCTAATTTTACAAAATTCACCGAATTTAGTTCAATTTCTTTCATCTCACAGCTACGGTTACTAACGTAAGAAACAGGTTTATTACCACTCTTTGTAGCTTCTACTTTATTCGTTTTTTTATCTGCATTTTCAGGAGCAGTTTTTTTGTTTTTTTGATCAACACACATTGATTCAAAACAAACAAGGCAAGCCAAAAGAGCGAAACCAGTAAAAATAAAACTCTTTTTCCTCATACTACACTCTCCAATACTCGAACACTATTTACTACAAAACAAGCAACTAACATAATCTTATCGTTTCTTATCAGATTTCGATTCAGAGTTACCAAGGTCACCTGAACCTCCAGCATCTTGTTCACCAGAACCTTTTTCTAATTTTTTCCCGCTCTCATCAAATTTTACCTCGTCAGATCTTAACTTTCGGTATATAACAACCGACTTTACTTCTTCATCAGGCTCATCTCCAACGACCTTTCCACTGACAATCTCGTATTTTCCAGTTCTAGCGTTCTTTATAAGTCTTTTCCCACTTAATTCTGCGATAATATCCTTGTTGTTCTCGATGCTGCTCATACTTTTCATTATCATAGCCATATTTGCTTCATTTAGTTCTTTTTGCTTTTGTGACTCAATCAATGCATCTTTAGAATTGTTAACACTTGAGTTTATTGTATCAATAAGCATGGTAGTGTTCCTGTCTTCTATACGTCTCTGTTCCCTATCACTTAGCAACTCATCTCTCGAATTTTTGTTTCCGCTGGAATTTATTGTATCAATAAGCATAGCGGCATTTCTCTCATCTAAACGCTTTTGTTCTTCATTTTTAAGCAACTCATCCCTTGAACTTTTGTTTCCGCTGGAATTTATTGTATCAATAATCATAGCAGCATTTCTCTCATCTAAACGCTTTTGTTCCCTATCACTGAGCAACTCATCCCTCGAATTCTTACTTCCGCCGGAATTTATTGTTTCGATGAGCATAGCGGTGTTCCTGTCCTCAATACGCTTTTGCTCTTCGTTTTTGAGCAACTCATCCCTAGAATTCTTACTTCCGCTGGAATTTATTGTCTCGATGAGCATAGCAGTGTTCCTGTCCTCTACACGCCTTTGTTCTACATTTCCGAGTAACTCATCCCTCGAATTTTTATCCCCGCTAGAATTTATTGTTTTAATAAGCATAGCGGTATTTCTGTCATCTAAGCGCTTTTGCTCTTCATTTTTTAGAAGCTCATCCCTCGAATTTTTATCTCCGCCAGAATTTATTGTCTTGATAAGCATAGCGGTATTTCTGTCATCTAAGCGCTTTTGTTCTTCATTTCCGAGTAACTCATCCCTCGAGTTTTTATTTCCAGCAGAATTAATATCATCTAGTAAGATTGATAGACTTTTATCTTCATTTTCTTTTTCTATCTGTTTCTTTTTCAAAGCTTCTGCAGAACTTGTTTGATTCATTCTTGCTATTGTATGCACAATAGAGTCCGCTTCCTTTGATTCTTCGACTATTTTGCCTTCATCTTTTTCAAAACTGTCACTTTGGTTGCGCAATGATAATGTGACTCCATTATTCCCTAAACGTCGCAACATGTCCTCAACAACATCCTCTTTAACTTCAAGAGTGATGTTTTTTGGCAATAGCAATCCACCAACAGAACCTCCCAACAAATTGCCATTAATTTTCTTTTTTGGCTTGTCTTCGATTTTTGATACGCCGTCGATCGCCAACACTTTTAGTGCCGTGTACTTAAAAATCCTTGTGCCACCACTTCTTTGATCAGTAATAAGAACGTCGACACGATCTCCTGGGTTCAACATTCCACCTGATACAGAAGACTTCTGGTCAATTGGAACTGAAACTGCCCGCATTCCTTTTCTTAATGTACTGTCTTTACGCTTTTTTTCCAGTTCTTCCTGTTTTTTTCTAGCCTCTTCTTTTTCTCGTTTTTTCCTGGCTTCTTCCTCTTTCTTTTTCGGATCTTCATTAATGAGCATACGCATCGTTAGAGGGATTCCGGATGGAATATCAGAGGCCGCCCACATTTTTAGCGCATTGTTGTAATCAGCCTTGTTATTCACAGCAACTCCCTGACCATCTTTTGCAATAAAATAAGGTTGTATCGCATTTTGCGGCCATTTCTTCCACGTCAAATTTTTTATCACTATTTTTGAGCCGCTTTTTATGTCTTCAGAAGTTACTAGAACTTGACCTTCCTTCTCCTTTTTAGTTTCTTTCACCATGAGCGGAATATCTGGCATAGAAACATCATCTATTGTCTGCTTTTTAGAAGCTGACGAAGAAAGTATGTTGCTGTTTACTCCTGGTATAAGGACTCTTACAATTCCAGTAATCACAAGAGCTACACCAGAAGCTATTAGAACAGGAAGTATATCTTTTTTGACATTCATGTTACAACCTAGCCACCAATTTTTCAAAAATCACATAAAAACCACCACAAGATATCGCTATTCCGTATGGAATCTCTTGTCTTGTTACACTAAATGTGCATCTTTTTAATGCAACGATCCTTTTGTCGATTCTATTCAATGAAAGTAAAATAATGTTTAATAAATTAAATTTCTTTTTCTTTCTCTTAAGTAGACACAGATAAGATACAGCTTTACGCCGGACAAAAAATATTTGTCGGCTAAAAGCGAGATAAATGATTGATAATATTAAGCCTCCAACCGATATACCCACTAAAAATTCCGACAAATTATTTTCTGATAGTAAAATTACTGGAAATAGCATCTTCACGTCGCCACCACCTATTAATCCGCAATGATTCATTATCAATGTAACTATAAAAGTTACAACTGCTGTTAATAATCCATTACCAAAATTTCCTCCGGACACTCCGCATATGTACGAAATAACGTATAGAACCATAAGAGCAACCACATACTCATTTTCTATTCTGAAAAATAAAAAATCTCCGATGCTGATTATCAATAAGATTATTCCAAACAACATCCACACTAGCAAAACTCAGCTCCTACTCTACAGTTGAGTATGTTACTAGAATGTACGTAAAAATTACGTTAATATTATAAAATAATATCGAATTTTTATTAGAAGCCGTTTTTCATAATTTTCGATGCAATAAGTTGCGATTTATTGCACGGACACCCTTCTCCAGAATTTTGTTCATTTTCCGCCAGTATTTGATGCAAATTATCTTTTGTAACTGCAAAAGTGCGAGCTGGCTTTTTAGTGTTCACATTGGTTTTCTCATTGCTTGCAACTGGAGCTTGAGTTTTCTTTTGATCAACATTTCTGACAGGTGGATGCTCCTTCCCACGCAATTCATTCCCGGATGTATAATCGTGAACTGCTATAATCACGTGGGATTGCTTGAGGATTGATCCGTATCCAAAATCAAACGTAATAGGGGTCTTTTTTTCTGACTCGAAATAGGCAGCCAAATCGCGCTGACTGTAGATAGCAAATATTGGTATTGTGGTTCCGTCGTATTCGCCGTACGTAAAAATCTTTCTACCATCCATCTTGAGATCTTTAAACGGGATTCCTGTATCATCTTGCATTATGACTCTGCTCTTCTCTAAAATGAATTTCTTAGTCGCCGAAGCAGATGGATCATGCAAAACATACGAGGCGCTTTTTGTAAAAGTCACCATATCTTTCTTGCGCAATTTTTTTAAAAAGCTAAAAAGATGCTGCAATTTCTTGTTTTCATTGGTAAGGCTGGTTCTTACGTAATACACTTCCTTAATAATTGCGTCATTGGCTGATGAAAATTCAATTTTTACACAATCTATTGCTCCGGTTCGACGCGGAATGGCATTTCCTTCTGCATCTATTGACAAATCAGATATACTATTAATAATGTACCCCCCATTTGAGAGTGCAGCTAATATCAGGTATAATGCTCCTCTGATATTTTTGTTGGAAAGCTGTGTCATCATCTCTGATGTGATGAAATATTTTTTCTTAAAATAAGAAGAAAGCGCCTTTTGAATTGCAGCAGAAGTTGAAGGATTAGAGATATTTCGCTGTATTTCTTTGAAATTTCCTATTGGCTCTAGACCAACAAGCACAAAAAATCGTTGTTTTCTGAAAAACGTTACCGGATACGTAATGTCAGGTCCACCAAATGGATAAAACACCGTATCGCAGTTAATAGTAAGCGGATCTACATTTTTATTGCTCCATTCTTTTGCTTGCAGTAACTCCTCATTCACCTTACTTAATCCTGGACACAATTCGGCTGCCTGCATTGCGACACGATTACATTCATTACCAAAATCAACTTTGCAAGAAAAAATATCCGGTAAAAATCTTTTTTCTAACAAGGCTTCAATGGAAAATTTTGATTTTATTTGTCCCAAGCCATTGCAACCAACTCCTGCGTCAAATAATTTTAAGATAGAAAAACAGGCAAATATGAGTAATACCTTTTTCATAAAAACTCCATTTTAAAAACACTATTTTAGTATACTCGAAAATGTATTATAAAATATTAATTTCCAATGACAATCGATTTTTTTTCTACAATCAAATCGCAGACAGACCAATTGACAACAGTCGTAGAATCTCATGGATCATGTGACAATAGCTTTTTCAGACACGGATTAGCTGCTTCGGAAGAACATAAAAATACATCGAAAATGTTTGCCTTAACATTACTAATGGCTTGATAAATTTTACGATTTTCTTTCAGCACAAATACCTTATCCTTTTTAACTTTTAGTAAACACCTTCCTATCGTATTGAGTTTCTTAGATAATATCTGATCGCAAATATCTTCCGTTATGTTAGAGGCGTACCTTTTCCCGCCAATATTCCAAATTACGCGTTTCAAAATTTCAGCTTGAACACTCTTTCCTTCCAAAAGTAAAAGCTTTTTTTCTATGATTGCGTATCCATCTGATGAAAACTCACAAAAATTTTGTAGAAAACACACTGCAGCGCTTTCAATGGCGTTTCTTCTTCTTCCTAGTTGCGCAATTTCATTAGAAATACTTAAAAGTTGTTGTGAGCCATAGCAATTTATTTTCTTTCGCCAGGAAACTCGTAAAAAAAAATCCTGATCATTCATTGGGTCTTCCTTCCACGAAATTCCACGAGCCATCAAAAAATCATTTAGTTGTTTTTTTTCAAAATATAAAAGTGGACGCAGCAATTTTACTTTATCAGTTACAGATCGCACCTGGCTCATGCATGCAAGACCAATTTTGGAACTTCCAGAGCTTCTCCGAATTTCAAAAGTTTCTAATTGATCATTCCAAGTGTGGCCAACCAACAAAAAATTTATTTCATTGCTTTCGCAAAAATCCGCCATTAATTCATAACGAGCTTCTCGCGCTAGATTTTCTAGTTTACCGTGATCAATATTACCGTATTCTCTATGCCATTCTAGAATTGTGTGATCCACCCCAATTGATTCGCAAAATTTTTCAACAAACTGCGCCTCCATCGCAGATTCTTTCCGTAATTTATGATCAACAGTTACGCAATTTATTTTTACATTATTCCTACGTGACCACTCCGCAGACATCAGCAACAGCGACATGCTATCTGAACCGCCAGATACCGCAACACAAATGCTTTTGTTATCACACACAAAAAAACACTCTGCGCAAAAACCAAGAATCCTATCCATTTCCGCACAAAAAAAATCGATCATTTAATTTTTTTAAGCTCCGCTGCAGCTTTTTGGGCAAAAAGTCCAGGATAATCGCCAATTATTTTCTGCAGAGTAGATTTACACTTATCTACTTGATTAAGCCGCCTAAAACTTACAGCTAACTTATAGAGCGTTTCCGCTGATTTTGATCCATTCGGATTTGACTTAAACCCTTTCATATACTCTATCGCTGCGTTTTTATAATCTTTTTCGATAAAATAAGTATTTCCCACGTAGAACATCATCATGCCACAATATATGCTCGTAGGATTCTGTTGTATAAAGGCAGTCAACGTCCTGCGAGCTCCTTCCAAATCATTTTCTTCCATCATATCAATAGAAATTTTCAAAACTTCTTCAGGACTTTTGTTTGTGATTACGTTAACTTCCTTTTGAATAATTGCCTCTTGCTTAGCCTTTCCGAGCGCATCCTCGAGAAAATCAACCCTCTTCTGAAGTTCTGCAATTGCTTTCTCCAGTCGCTCAATACGACCAGTGACATCTCTAACGGAATCTGACAATTCCAGTACATCGCTATTTTTTCCATGCACTTCACAAGCAAAAACAGCTAATACAAAAAAAGGCACAACATTTTTCATCGCAACTTCTCCAAACATCACCGATCCACTTTATCACATTCAAGCCATTAACAACAGCGAAAAGCTAAACTTAAAGTATTGCTCATAAGATACGCAACCGTCATTGGACCAACTCCATTTGGAACCGGGGAAATAGCAGCGGCCAGTTCTTTCACATCATCGAATTTTACGTCTCCCACAGTTTTTTTAATTCCATCTTTTTCAATTCGATTGATTCCGACATCAATGACAGTAGCGCCGGATTTTACAAATTCGCGACCAACGAATAATGGCTTTCCAATAGCGCTAATCAAGATATCAGCTGTTTTACATATTGCAGGTAAATCTCTCGAATAGGAATGCAGCGAAGTGACACTGCAATTAGCGTTCAACAACAACTGCGCCAGAGGTCGTCCAACGATCGTTGATCGTCCAATAACGACAGCATGCAATCCAGCAATGTTCTGATGAACAGTATCCAACATATGTAAAATTCCCAGTGGAGTGCACGGAAATATTGCTGGTTCTCCGGTAAGTAACTTCCCTTGATTTGTGGTAGTTAATCCATCAACATCTTTGTTTGGATCAATTATATCAACAATTTTTCTAAATTGAAGATGCTTCGGCAATGGAGATTGCAGTAAAATCGCATGAACTTTATTGTTATTATTCAATGAGTTAATCAACTCTGACAGATAATTTTCACTTACATCATTATCTAATTTATAAACAATTGACGTAATCCCGAGATACGCAGCTAACTTTTCTTTCTTTGCTATATACAATGCGCTGGCTGGATCGTCTCCTGCATTTATCAAAGCAATGCAAGGCTCGACTCCTTGCCTTCTGACCTCCCCTACCCTTACCTTTATTTGTTCATAAAATTTTTCTGCAATTTCTTTCCCATTGATTATATGCGCCATCTATTTTCCCCCACCTATATAAAACGTATTAAAATACGATCGACTACATGTTCCGCGAAAGCCAAAAATAAAGCCAGCACAATTGGTGAAATATCTAGTGCTCCAGCAGTTATTGGAATATTTTTACGAATCGGTTGCAACATAAAATTTGATACCCGTGAAATTGAATTTATAATCGCACACAGCAACTGATTTCTCGAATTTAGAATATTTGCCACCAGAAGCCACCCCAGGACAACGTCTACAACAACAATCACCAAAGCTAAGCTGAACACGCTTTTTAGCAGCAACAAAAGTGGAACTAAAACAATATCCATCACATCTCCATTTCGCTTTGTCTAACCTCTCCATCCTTATCAGAAGATATTTGATTAATTCTTAATTGTACTGATTCTAGTATGTTATCACAATGTTTTTTTAGCGTAACACCTCGTTCGTAAAGTCTTACCGACTCATTTAAAGAAGCTTTTCCCTCTTCAAGAGTTTTTACAATGTTCTCTAACTCCTTCAATGCTTGCTCAAATTCCATTTGGCCAATATCTTCATTTAATGTCATTTTACATTCTTCCAACAAATATGTTATAGAATACATATATGCTGGACTTCAAAACAATGGGTCACCTAAAAAATAGTTTAATTGATGGTGCTTTTTTTCTTTTGGATCTTCTTGAGAAGAATGGGCACAAAGCACGCATCGTTGGTGGAGCAGTTCGCGACTTCCTTCTAAAAAAAGATTTTTCAGATATAGATATTGCAACCACCGCTACTCCGCCTGAGATTATAGATATTTGTTCGAATAATGAATTGATTGTAATTCCGTTGGGCGAACTCTACGGATCTATGGCTGTTATTCACAAACATAAAGTATATGAAATTACGACTTTACGTAAAGACGTAAAAACTTTTGGTCGACATGCTGAAGTAATTTTTTCAAAATCTTTTGAAGAAGATTCAAATCGGCGAGATTTTACAATTAATGCTATCTATATTGATAAAAAAGGTAAAATTTATGATTACCATTCTAGTATAGAAGACCTTCACTCGAAAAATGTTAGATTTATCGGAGATCCTAAAAAAAGAATAGAAGAAGATTATCTTCGCATTTTTCGATATTTCAGATTTGTTGCTGGATACGGTAATTTTAATTGCAAACAAGAATATATCAATATAATCAATGAGCTAAAAACTAATGTAAAAAAATTATCAAGTGAAAGGGTAATCTGTGAGATGTTGAAAATTTTTGAGATTCAGTGCTCTAACAAAATCATTTCACAAATGCGTCCAATTTTAGACGTATTATTCTCATTGGAATGCAATTCCATTGATATCTGCGAAAAATGGAAAATATTGGATACGCTTTCATGTGAAGAAAAATTGTCAATGCTTCTAAAATTTTCAAATAAAGATGATCTTATTAGCAAATATAATTTTTCTAAAAAAATACGAAATATGATTTTATTAAAAGTTGTTGATCAATCGAATTTGTTTGCACAATTAAAAAAAATAAGAAAAGAATATAGAACTTTTTATGCAAAATTTTGGGTGGTACATGCGTATGTGCATAATATGTCCTCCGAAATTGACATATTACATTTTATGCAAAAGATATTAAAGTTTTGTGAGTCTGAATGTGCAAATTTCAAACTTAATGTAAACGATCTTACTGAATACAATTTAACGCAGGACGAATTGAAAAATGTCATGGTTTCTACAAAAAAATACTGGCTAGATAATGATGACGCATCTTATGAAAAATGCAAAAAATTTGCAAAAAATATCGTTTGCAAAAAATAGAGCTCTTCGCGTGAACACACATTTGCTCTGCAGAGAAAGTTGGCGATTATTCATCTCCGTGATGCAGCCAAAACAAGGCCGCAGCTGATCATGAACGTTATCATAGAACTGCCTCCGTAGGATAAAAATGGTAGCGGAATACCGACGACAGGCAGCAGTCCAATCACCATAGCAATGTTGACGAAAACATGCAAAAACATTAGCATTCCCAATCCGCAGCATATGAGTTTCGCGAATCTTGATTTAGATTCGTTAATTATCCAAAAGAAATAAAAGCAAATTGCCAGAAATAAGGAAACTACAATCAACGTGCCAACAAATCCTGATTCTTCTGCTATAGTCGTAAAAATAAAATCAGTATTTTTTTCCGGAAGAAAATTCAGTTTACTTTGGGTGCCACGCAAAAAGCCTCGTCCCCAAACATTCCCTGATCCAGCAGCGATTTTTGACTGCAAAATATGATATCCTGTTCCTAACGGATCTCTGTCAGGATCAAGAAACGTTAGGATCCTATTTTTCTGATAATCACGCAGAAAAAACCACCCGAAGGGACACATAACGATGCAAGAAATTGCTACAGTTACAAATATCTTCCATGGAAATCCAGCCAAAAATATCATTCCTATTCCGACGCCAACAAGTAAAACTGCTGTTCCTAAATCTGGTTGCTTAAAAACAAGAACTACCGGAAGACTTACAAATAAAATAGGTACAATATGGTAGCTAAACTCTGATATCTCATCCATGGACAGCATTGAATAATATCTACCCAAAGCCAAAATCAGAGCCAGTTTCATTAGCTCCGACGGCTGAAAAGTAAAAAAATATAGATCAATCCAACGCTGTGCTCCAAGTTTTATCGTTCCAAGTAAATCAACAATAATCAATGAGATAAATACGAAAGCGTACAGTACGTAAGCAAAATTATTCCAGAATTTAAAATCTACAAGATAAACGCCGAACATCAAAGTAAGGCCTGCTATGATACGGATCAAATGCCGCTGTACTGATCCCTCGAATTGACCACCAAACGCGCTGTATTGCCCTAAAAAACTTATCAGCAGTAAAAAAAATAGAAGCACAAACAGTATCTTACATTCATTTGAAAAAAGTTGCTTCATTATCATTCCATTAATTTATCAAATATCTTGCGAGCTATAGGAGCTGCAACTGATGCTCCGCCACCGCCATGCTCAACGAAAATTGCTACGACGTATCTGGGATTTTTGTATGGAGCGCACCCTACGAAAAAAGCATGATCTCTCAATTTCCACTGAACAAGTTTTTGACTTACTCCAGCTTCATGATCTTTTATTTTTCTAACTTGAGATGATCCAGTTTTACCGGAAATTCCGTAATTAGTACGGCATGATCCTGCAGCTGTTCCAGAGACACATACTTGATACAGCGCGTTTTTCAGAGTTTCCAGATGCTCTGAGTCAATTGGATTTCGAATTCGTTTTTCTTTATCTCCTTTAATCAAAGTTGGAGAAAAATCATAATCTCCCGTGTAAATTTTCCCGAACATGACCGCAGACTGCATTAATGTGGACAGTAGTGATCCCTGCCCTATTCCGGCGATCATTGTTTCGTATGGTTTCCATGAAGTTCCATATCTCAGAATTTTCCATTTTTTTGTTGGCAGTAATCCTACGCTTTCGTTTGGCAATTCTACACCGGTTTCTGCGCCAAATCCAAATTTTCTTGCATACTTCACAAGTGTATCGATTCCCAACTTTTTAGCAATTTCAAAGAAATAACAGTCGCATGAAAATTTTAAGGCATTACATACGTCCATCCATCCGTGCCCTCCCCTATTCCAACAATGAAACACATGATTGTCTAGCTTCACTCCTCCACCGCAAAAAATTTTATCTTTTGGTGATATTATCCCTTCGCTTAAAGCTGCAAACGCCACAACAATTTTAAAAATGGATCCTGGTGGATAAGCGCAGCTGGTTGCGCGATTCATCAATGGAAACAGTGGATCATTGACAATCGAGTTCCACTGTGATCTGGTCATTTTATTTGAAACAGTGTTTAAATCAAACGCTGGTACAGAAACCATCACCAAAACTTCTCCAGTCGATATATCCAGAACTATACAAGCTCCGGCTTTTTCTTCTGAAATAACATTGTACACATATTCTTGTAGCCGTGAATCGATTGTTATAACAACATCTTTTCCATCGATTGGATCTTGAGAATCTATAACCCTTACTTTTTTTCCAACTGCGTTCACCTCTATTTGTAAATTACCAATTTTCCCAATTAGTTGATCGTTTAAAACATATTCTATCCCTGTTTTCCCAACGAGAATTTGTATATTTCCGTCGTTTTTCGATGTATAACCGACGACATGACTAAATTCCAAAGGCGCCAGGTAATTGCGAATATATGTATTTTCCACAGACACACCATTGAGACGAAATAAAACCATTGATACACGCGAATATTCATCCCATGACAATCCATCTTTTATGATAACAAACGGCGCATGTTTGTTTTTGTGATCATCGACGCGGGTGCGATCATCTTCTTCTAAACTTATGCATTGCTCCAGAAGAATCATATTCTCTCGAAAAATTTTTTCATTGCAGCGCTCCATAATCAACTTGTATCTACAAGTATTTCCTGCAACAATTTTTCCGTCGGAAGTTATGATGTGACCGCGTCTTGGTAAAATTGGAAGCACGCGGATTCTGTTTTTATCAGATAACAGTACGTATTTTTCTGCATCGCTAACTTGCAGACGATACAGAGCAGTAACCAGAACTGCAGTCATCAACAATATAATGCAAAAAACAATCCCAGCTCTCAGTTTTATATCATTTTTATGATTTGCGTGATTAAGCATACCGCAATGCTAACCCTGATTCATCTCAAACAACTATTAATTAATGCAAAAAGCACGCTGGCCGCATAACAGTTTCATTATACCACAGTTTTTTTTATATTAGGATTTTTATTTTACCTCTACTTTTTTTTGATGCATTTAGAGTTACAATTACGGTCTTTTTTATTATTTTCAAATTTGATTTATTCGTGATACAATTAGTTGTTGACTTTTTCAACCCATATTAGTACCCTCCCGTTATCATGTGGGAGTTACATTGGCTTACAGTCGTGTGAGGCTCGCAGCGTTTAACCATTGTATGGCATGAATAAAGAGTTTATCGATTTTTTAAAGTCTAAAGCCTCCATACTGGACGTTATTTCCAGTAGGATTCGTCTGCGTAAATCCGGGAAAGATTGGTTTGGGCTATGTCCGTTTCACAAAGAAAAAACTGGATCACTGAAAGTTGATCCGGATCGTGGATATTACTATTGTTTTGGGTGCAGTGCTCACGGCGACGTCATAAGTTTCGTAAGAGATTTCGATAAAATTAGTTTTGTGGAAGCAGTTGAATATCTCGCGAATTTATACGGCATTCCGGTACCTAGTAAAGAAAAAAAAATCGCAGACCCTAATAAACATGTATACGAAGCAATGACTGAAATAAAAAATTGGTTTGTGCAACAGCTGAAAGAACCAATCGGTGAAGAAGCCAGGAATTATTTGGAATCGAGAAAAATATCGCAGGAATCAATAGAAAAATTCCAAATCGGTTTTGCTCCTAACATCAACAACTTACTATCTTGTTTGCAAAAACAAGGGTTTTCAGAAGATACTTTGCAGAAGACCGGAGTATACAATAGGCACAGGAACAACGAACTAGTTAACAGATATAACGGTCGCCTGATTTTTCCAATTCTTGATGGCGTTGGAAAATGCGTGGGATTTGGAGGAAGAATCATTCAAAAAAGAAATGATTTAGCGAAATACATCAACTCTCCAGAAACAGAAATTTTCATAAAAAGCGAAATTTTATACGGATACTTTTTAGCGAAGCGTGGAAAAAGTCGACAAATAATACTGACAGAAGGGTACCTTGACGTTATTTCGATGCATCAGGCTGGATTTGATGGTGCTGTGGCTCCGCTCGGAACTTCCATCAGTGAAGCGCAAATAAATATATGCTGGCATGTTTGCAACAATCCTGCAATATCTCTCGATGGAGATAGCGCTGGCATAAAAGCGTCGTACAGGTGGATTGATAAAATATTACCATTCCTTAAAGCAGGACAATCTTTTAAATTTGCAAGATTGCCACAGGGAGCAGATCCAGATGAATTAATATCGCAAGGTAGGTTGGATGTAATAAAAGAGGCGATAGATAATGCAACTCCTCTTTGCGAATGGATGTGGGATGGAGCGTTTTTACTGTATCCGTCTAAAACGCCAGAGGAAAAAGCTGCAATAGTTAAAATGCTAATCGATAAAGCAGAAACAATAAAAGATCTTTCGATTAAAAAATTGTATATAAAAACTCTGAAACAAAAAGAACGTGAACTGTATTACAAAAAATTAAATCCCTTAAACATAAAAGTTGAAAATATTGCACCTCTAACTTCTGCTGTAGAAAAAATTGAAAAAATTTTTGTTGTGACGATACTAAATCATCCACATATTATTGATAAGGTAATTGAGAGTTTAGCGAAATTGGAATTTAGAGATTTCCAGATGAAAGTACTGAAAGATCGTATCTTGGATTGTTATGAAGATTATTTAAATGGAAATATGGAGAAATATGATGAAGATATTTTATCTATAAAAAATACAGTTCGTATGAATTTAAAAAACGTTGAGCTGCATGCTAGTTTTTCGAGTGAAAAAGCAAGTGACGACGAAGCTATCGATGGTTGGTTAAAAATGATTGATAGATACTATTCAGAACCTATTATCGCAGCAGATTTACAAACTGCAGCTTCTAGTTTAAAGTCCACTTTTTCGGAAAGAGACTGGCAGCGACTAAAGGCTTTAAAACAGGAAGTTATTTCACGTACTAAAATATAGAAGGAAAACAAAATGACCGCAGAGTTAATAAAAGATACTGCTGCTCCCAAGGTTGAAGTTGATTCAGAAGCGGAATTGAGGCGGCTGCTTATTCTTGGAAAAGAGCGTGGATATATCACCTACGATGAGCTTAATGATGCTCTTCCAAAGGAAAAATTTTCAACTGAAAAAATCGATGTTGCCATTTCCAGTATTACAGACATGGGAATTCAGCTTATAGAAGCAGAAGACGCAGAGGCTTTTTCTCAAGAAAGTACAGAAACTACTGAAGTTGCTTCCAATGACGATGAATTGTTGCGAACCGATGATCCAGTGCGTATGTATCTGCGTGAAATGGGAAACGTTGAGCTTCTATCAAGGGACGGTGAAGTTGAACTTGCCAAAAGAATTGAGCAGGGATATTTCGATGTTTTGAGTGGATTAAGCGAAAGTCCAAAAACGTTTGAAAAATTCAAACAATGGAAAAATGACCTCCTAGATCATAAAATAGCGTTGCTAGACATCATACAAATTGACACAGGAAATTCAGACAAAGAGTTGGAAGGCGAGGATGTTTTGTCGGAGAAAGAAGATGACATCCCAGATGTTGACGATGAATTGTCGGAAAGTTCAGTGGAAACTGTTGTTGATGAAGAAAGTGTTTTGCCGACTGTTATCGCATTGCTGGAAAAGGCCATCGAACTTCATGGGAAACTCGCCAAAAAAAGTGGAGGGGCGTCAAAATTAAAAGAAGAATTGATAACAGTACTTAAGGAATTGAATATCAATCAAAAAACAGTAAACACTCTCTGTGAAGAATTGTATGTTTTAAACCGCAAACTAATTAAGAGCGAATCAGCTTTATTGAAAATCGCACAGGATAACGGAATTAGTCGAGACGGTTTTTTAAAAAACTATCACGGAAATGATACTGACGTATCCCAGAAAAATTCTTTGAAGAAAAATCAAAATTGGGGAATTTTTTTTAAGGAACATTCCGACGATTTTAAAAGACACGATGAATTATCCAAGACAATTGAAAGTGAAGCGCAGATGCCGATCGCATCGCTGAGAAAAATTGTTTCAAACATTCAGAGAGGCGAACGTAAAGCAAGTCGTGCGAAAAAAGAAATGATCGAAGCAAATCTTAGATTGGTTATCTCCATCGCAAAAAAATACACCAACCGTGGATTACAGTTTTTAGATTTGATTCAGGAAGGCAACATCGGCCTCATGAAAGCTGTCGACAAATTTGATTATCGTCGCGGTTATAAGTTTTCAACATATGCGACATGGTGGATCCGGCAGGCAATCACGCGCTCCATTGCCGACCAAGCACGCACGATACGAATTCCTGTGCACATGATAGAAACCATAAACAAGATCGTAAGAGCTTCCCGTCAAATTTTGAATGAAACTGGGCGTGAGCCTACCCCTGAGGAACTGTCAGAGCGCTTGCATATGCCGATCGACAAAGTTAGAAAAGTCCTGAAAATCGCAAAAGAGCCGATCAGCCTTGAATCACCAATAGGTGATGAGGAAGATTCACATCTCGGAGATTTCATCGAGGATAAAAATATTGCTTTGCCGGTAGAATCTGCTGTTAACTCAAACCTTCGTGAGACAACAACTCTGGTTCTTGCAAGTTTAACGCCACGAGAAGAGAGAGTTTTACGAATGCGTTTTGGTATAGGAATGAACACAGATCATACTCTTGAAGAGGTTGGTCAGCAGTTTTCCGTAACCCGCGAGCGCATCCGCCAAATCGAAGCGAAAGCGCTTAGAAAATTGAAGCATCCAAGTCGGTCGCGCAAACTAAAAAGCTTTTTGGATTCATGAACCGACAGGGCTTTTTCCAGAGGAGAAATAAAGCATTAACTTTTCACTTTAAACAAATGAATGGTAATATATGCATATTTTTGGAAAAAGCTCTGCACTCTGGGTTTGTTTTTTTAATTTAAAATTACAGCAAAATATTATGTGAATATGAGTCTGTTTGGATCTGTGATTTTTGGAAATATTGTAAACAAAATGTTGTGTAGTAGTTTATGGATTGATTGTCTGAGCTAACTGATGCATTGCTTTTGAGTATTTTTCTTGTTTGTTTTTTTACTTTTTATCCTATTTTTGCGATCCTGGATAGAGTTATCCGGTTGAAAACTCCAGAACTGCTAATCGCTTAACGTGAAAACCTTGTTGGTTCCGAAAATATTTCGAAAAATAAAATCACTGCTGGGCTTCAGCAGATCAGCACCATTTTCTGAAACAATCTCCCCAAAATCTCCAATTTATTATAGCACAATTAATATCAAAAAGTCAAAAAAAAATGATGCGGCGTTTTATGTCGGAGCAGTTTCGCTGAACAATTCTGGTTTTGGCTTAAAAACAACAACATTCATAAAAAAACCTCCCAACTTATCCTCGCTATCCCTGTCTGACTGTTTTGGATTGAACACCAAAAACCCAAATGTTTCCCGCGCAGTAACGCTATACAAGCTGCGATTTGATATCGCAAGACATCGATTTCCTGATGCAAAAAAATAGCGATAACAATGAACTATTATTTTTATTTCGCCATTTTCTAGTGGAATATCATCTAAATTTAGACCAACTATTGAAACAGGCGCCTTCCTTTCATAAACGCGCACTTCAGTTGCCACTGTTGCCTCTATCACATCTAGAACCAATTTCCACAAAATCTTATTCTTGCCGTCTTTCTTCTTTACGCAAAAAATATCTGTGACAGGACAATTTCCATACACACTAACCATATTACCATAAACCGTAGAGTACATTGTTTTCCCTGGATAAATTGTAAGACAGGCAGCCGCCACGACACACTTGAGGTCATTTCTTGTAACTCTATGATTAATATTCTGCAAAATATTTGCTATGCAATTGGCGCAAAATTTTGTCTGAGCGTGCATCCTTCTCGCTTTTGGAACATCGTAAAGATAATACAGAATTGCGATTAATACCGGGATGACAATGGCCAATTCGATAAAAATCGCTCCTACACGAGCTCTTCTAAGAGCCTGCCCCCCCCCCCCCGTTGCATTACCGTCACAATCTTAGACAACATTTTCGCTCCAACAGTTAAATATTGATTATTATGGAGCGAAAATTATTAAGAAAGCTTTAATTCGTTCCACTTAACTATGTATTTTTCGCTCCCTCATACCCAGCCCAAGATTTGATGTCGTTTGCGATAGTTTGCAGGGTGGAATTCAGACCTGCTTCATCAGAAACATCGTAAACGCGACCAGTTGTAGCGCAAGAAT
>JAISZX010000052.1 GCA_031284365.1 Holosporaceae bacterium | reverse complement strand
GTAAACTGCATAAGATTGCCATCACTGCTGTTATGCGTAAATTAATCGTAATCCTTAACTCAAAAATGAGACTTTTTCATGAAGGAAAAGAATGTTTTTGAAAATTTTCAAAATTAATTAAAAAATACAGTTGCTTTTGCGATGCAATTTTATGCATTTTCCTGATTCGATCTCTGCGACAGGCGTTTGGAGAAAAATCTCCAGTTCCCCTTGTTTGGAGAATAATTACGCAAACGGAGAGAATTTTCTTTCTGCAAAGCTAAAACGACACCGATCTTCCACGTATTTAAAAGACAATTCCGTACCGTAAAGCCCCCAAAACTACAGCACTTCACATATCGCTTGATTTCTACTCAAATAAAATCCCGAAATGCTGTGTCTATATAGCAGATACAGCTGGAATCTCTCACTCAACTCTGAAATACACCAAACAAAAAAACTTAATTCTGAATGCGTGAACGATACCATTCCCCATTGCAAAATATCCAAAACAAGCCATGCATGAACTGAGTATCAGCGATACAATTCCGATACCTGAATCGGGAAATGGTATGAGATTTTTCAGTTTTCCAAATTTCTTGCCACTTTTAAATCCTCCTCCAACTCCTCACATGAAACATAAAGACCCGGCCGCAAAATATTTCCATGGCTAAACGCAAAACGCCTCAAAAAGATTTCAACTCTTCCGCTTAAAACTCGACTATCTGTTTTTAATTCCTCCAAACGGCTAAACTCGTTAGCCAACCGCGTTTCGTGGAATATACTGGAAGGAATACGTAAATCATGATTTTGCTTCATTTTGAAATCCTCCATAACCATATCTCCTTTCTGCTTTTCCTCACGTAATATTTTCTTTATAGATTCAGCAACATCAATACTTTTCTGAACAAAATCTGATTTTGTCACAACACTGAACATTCTTCCACCAAAAGGAAATGAATTCATATTCTTAGCAATAGACGAAATCAACATGCCAGATATGTGATCACAACACACAAACGAAAACAGAACCACAGTAACAAATATCTTATTCATAGCTACCTCCTTTAAATTTTTTATTCAGCTAAATCAAACATGGAATTTCCAAGTCCCTTTGTATAATACTTAAAACTTACTTCTTTGGTATTCTTTAGTAAATCCTCATCAGACGCCCCGGCAGATTCCAAAATTTTACCCACCACAGCAGCATCTTCAAAAAACGGTTCCCAACCCATAACATATGCTCCCCTAATTGGTAATTTAAAGCGTCTTCTAATTGCATTCTCTGACATATCATCTCCGTTCAAAAAAAGCGAAAAGACGGATGGGATGCGTTTATCGCCATAAAATTGCACTCCTTCTTTACTTCCTAAAACCGTTTTCATTTCTTGAAGATTCAATGTATCACGTGGTTTCCACGGACGAGAAGATATTTCCTCCCTTTGAGCATCCCCAGAACTTTCCTTCCAACAATGAACACTATGCAGTGCAACCATCCCTTTTTCTTCTAAACAATAAAAAAACGCATTAATCTCGTTAGCAAAACGAGTTGGTGCACGTAAAAAATTATATAAATGGATGCCTTCATGATAAAAACCTCTCATAACGTACTTATCATGATAAGGGCTATTTTTCAGCCTATTAACTAAATTATTCTTTCCATCCCCCTGATAGATACAAGGCATATCCATAAGCACACTAAAATCTATTTTTATAGCCGCTTGTTTAGACTGATCACTTTTTATAGCCGCTTGTTTAGACTGATCACTTAATCGCAAATAACTTCCTTCTCCAGCCTTTTCCACCAAAGACAAAACAAAACTGCGATTGGAATTGCGACTTGGAATATTAAAGTCACGAAACTCAGGTACTCCTATCCCCATGTGGTAACGTCTAATTTCATTAAGCATCCTATGCGCCCAAATCTTTCCTTCCGGCATAGAAAGTACACCTCTGACAACACTTTCTAAATCAATTAGTTTTTGTTTTGAAGTATTATTATCTCCCAAAGTAATAATCCTTGCACTTTTGCCATTCGGCAAAAACCCAAGGCACTGATTTACATTTATACTAGATATACCTGACGACAAACCCAATAAAGCACAATATGCATCCACAATTGATGAACATGGATTCCCAGGTTCTACATCAGCATTGGAAAGAAATCTTACTTCTTTCGTTGAAAGCTGCATTCCATGAATAGGAAACAGAATGTAACCCCCAGATGGAATCTTAAACTTTGTACATTCTCCGAATTTCTGAAACTTATTCACTCCATTGTAGTAAGGAGCATCTCCTGGAAAGTCAACTCGAGCACCCTCCCAAAGCTCTAGCTCGACATGTAAACGATTTGCTACATTTCCCAGATTTCTCGTAAAATTACCAAATTTGCCACTCGACAAACAACTAGCCAACATACAATCTGCTGACCAAACTGTCTGCAAGAGAAAAAATGCTAAACACCTCACTTTATACATCTCTACCCTCCTAACACATTAAAACCTAGTATTAGTATATGACTATAGTATATCGAAGTGCAATAAGAAAATGCAACCATCAGCTGTGAAAACTAAAATTTAGAGCTGACATATATTTGAAATGTTGGGATATTGATCTGGCAATAATCTTCCCAAAAAAACTTGGATTTAAAAAAACATTTCGCATAAAAAAACTGAAATAAATTAAACAATCGACCGAAACAAAGTGTTGGAATATAAAGCTCCGTTTGAGATTTTCTTCGATCACGAAACTTGCGCAACTAATGCTTACGCTTCATTGTTGCATTTCAAATCTGAAAGAGCATATTACACAAAAATCCAATCGCTAACCGATTCTCTCTGCTTGCCCACATACACGACGTGCACATCCTGATCCATCAACAAAAACCGTCGTAAAGGTCCAGAGAAAACCTCAAGTTCTACCTCGAAACCATCGGTACCCCAGTCATTTTAGTAGAACTTTTTTGATACAATTTTATGCTTTTCTCCGGTTCCTTCTCTCCCTCAGAACCTAAGAGAGAAATCTCCAGCCCCCCTTGTTTGGAGAATTTCTGGATATTTGGAGAGAAAATTTACATTTTGAAGAATTTGAGGGAGAGATAATTTTGTCGTTTTGTGCCAGCATAAAATCCGCAATAGCCTCTGTTGCAGCGGCATTTCACGACAATTATCTGCATAGGACAATCTGCAAATCCACAAACTTGCCATAAAGTATGGTGGAGCGGTTGGAGCTTTCGGCGAACTCATGTATTTTTTTTCTTCTATAATGGATTAAGATTATTAAGTTAATCATCGCAGTGTAGTTGTTTTGCAAGGCATCTGCATGATTTTGAGGCTTAAACGTGGTCGAACTCGAATAATATTCGTGAAAAAGCAAGTAG
>JAISZX010000004.1 GCA_031284365.1 Holosporaceae bacterium | reverse complement strand
GGAACTTCCTCCTTCAACGCTGATAATACAACCTTCGCTTTAAATTCTGCACTATAATGACTGCTCATAATTGCCTCCCTTTTATACAATCTACATTATACCAATTCAAAACTCACTCTCTGGTCTAATTTTTGGGGAGCACCATAATTTCAGAGGCAAACAATCTCAGGATCGTAAACATAACGCTGCAGAACAAGGGCCTGGATTTATCATCGGAAGACGATCAGCGAATACTGGAGCAACATCTTAAAAACACTGACCTTCTGATATTGGATAACATTTCCACCCTAACGAGCGTTAAGGAAAACGATGCGGACGATTGGCTGAATATTCAAAAATGGCTTATTAAACTCAGACAGAAAAACATTTCCGTTTTATTGGTTCATCATGCCGGAAAAGGCGGCAATCAGCGCGGATCATCTCGCAAAGAGGACATTTTGGACACCGTAATCGCACTGAAGCGTCCCGGCGGCTATGAGAGCAGCGAAGGCTCGAAATTCGAGGTAAAATTCGAGAAATGCCGCGGATTTTCCGGAGATCAGGCAAAATCTTTCGAAGCTCAACTGTGCAAAGACGAAAAAGGAGATTTCTACTGGAGTAAAAAAGAAAATGACATTGTGGCGCAGGTAAAAGAACTGCGTGCACTCGGATTAAGTTTTCGAGATATTGCCGAAGAAACAGGCAAATCCAAAAGCACAATCCAGAGAATTTTGAAAAACGGTTTGGGGGAATGACATGGCTGTCCCGTTTTATGTGTGCGTAGAGACGGGACAGTGGTACAACATCATGGGAGCCTGGTATTTCAATAATAATGCTGTCCCAAAACTCACGATAAATATAAGGTAGCGGGACAGCTGGTAAACATGGTTAGAGGATCAAATGCAGTATCAAAACACGTGTCCCACTGTCCCGAACATATACGCAAACATTGTGGGACAAAACATCAGAAACGCTGATATTTTAGGTACCGCAGCTGTCCCATGCGTTGAAAACATAGTACAGAATTTGGGACAGTCCATGAGCGTACTTGAAATCATCAAAATCAGACGACTAAAAGAGACGATTGGGACAGATGCCGTCGAAAATTGCCGCTATTCCTTCAACGAACGCGCCGCAATCCTCGAATTTGACGCAGGATACGACAGAGATGATGCAGAGCGTATGGCTATGGATGAGTACGCAGAGGCAATGATGCATCAATATCCCGAATTATCAGCAAATATGACAAAAATTGCCGCCGCTTTTTTTCTTTCTTAGCCAGTAATTATTGTAAAGCCTATTCACAGAATCTTAACTTTCGCCTGTTATGATTGAGGAATAACAAGCGCGAGGAAATAATGATTAGTAAAATTAAAGCTATGGTTTGTGTACTTATGTGTTGCATGTGCATAAATGTAAATTGTCTTGATGGCTTCATGTCGACTTTAAAAACAACCTATGGCGATGAAGCACCGTTACCGTTAATTTTGCAAGAGTCTATAAGTAATACTGCTTCAGACTCAGATGCAATAAAATATTTTTTGAATGCAATTTTTTTTAACATACATGATGATGGTGGATGGAATAAAGATAAAAATGGCGTTCTTGAAAAGATAAAAGATAATTTTCTTGCACATTGCGGTGGTAAGCACTTTGGAGGGAACCCTAGTGCGTCGAGTTTTCTCGATGATTTTGATACTGTCATGACACAATTACTCGGCGATGCAGATATACAATTCGAATGCGTAGAAGGCAGTAAAGGATATTGCATCGTTATCAAAGGAAGCAATGCACTGCCAGACGGCGGGGAACATACAGGAATACGTATTGATTCAGTTAAGTGGCATGAACAACTCGGAGTTAAGATTGACAATGTGAATAAGAAAGTGGCACAAATAATATTTATATTGAACATTGTCCAATGCCTCAGTGTAGGGGGAGATCATGGAGGTACTTTCTTTCCAACACATGGACGTTGATTGGTTAATTTTCCATGAGCAGGTTATAAACCTTACGCTTTAGCGTGAATCGCTTCAGCCTTATAAGAGTTGTAAGATAAAGCATGAACAATCGAGGAAGATATACGAAAGGGGCTCATTTATGGAGCAAGGGATATTTTTGTAGCACAGTTGGTGCAGTTACAGAAGAAATAATGAAAAAATATATCGACACTCAGAACGATGAAGATTCATCATTTAAAGTGTGGGACGAAAAGAAGGATTCATCCTCATTCGGAGAACCTTTAGGTGCAGAGCATTCTACTTGCTTTAGCAAGTAGTAATTGAATTAACAGTGACGTTTACTTCTTTTTGCATCTGATAACCGTGACATCACATGGATAAGAATCGGAAAATTAGCTGGAGCATCGATTAGGATGCTCTCTCTTTCGAAAATTGAGCTCTACACTTTGAAAAAACACATTGAAATGCCTTAGGTAAATGCCATACTCTATGTATATAGTAGTTTCGCCCATTCACGAGTGAAGTGGCGTTTTGAAGGGGGCTTTCAATGAATTTTGTAAGTGTATTTGTCTGTGTTTTTTGTTGTTTGCCAGGTTTTAGAGTAGTAGCGATGGATTTACCGACTTTGGCTTTTTCTAAGAATGAAGGACCTGCCTTAATGAAGTATCATGGTTGTATAGTTGATCACGCTACGCATCCGTCAGTGATCAAATATTTTATGCCGAGGTCTGAATCACAACTAATGGCACTGTATAATTTGTATGAATCAGGCAAAATAAAAGAGAACAGATATGGAGTGTCTCCCCTTAAACAGTTATGGTGGTCCATTACAGGGAATATACAGCATGAATTTAGGTGTAGATGCGAAGATGGGGTTAAACCTGTTATAGATGAATACTTATCGTATTTTCGTTCTTTCATAGAAATATCAGATAATTTTCAAAATCAGGCTTTTTTAGAAGTTTTGTGCAGTAGAGAGGTTGGTAGCCTTAGAGAAAGTTTGGTGTTATTTATTCTGAATCTTGAGAGTAGGATAAAAAAAAGTCCAGATTTAACGAGAGAATCTACTTATCTTCCTTATGCAGTTGATAAGATTGATGAAATTTTTAGTGCAAGTCGTAATTTTCGGAATGTCAAACTGGCGGAATTTTATAGAACGCATTGTTTAACAGATGAGTTTAGAGATTCTCCTGAATACCTAGCAATGTATAACGCGATAGCAGGAACTTTTGAAGAAGGAGTTTCTTTAACCGATCTTTGCACAAAAAAATAGGTACTTCCTCGCCTTTATGCCCTACGGATGAGAGATCTCCGTTATCTCGTTAGCGTCAGAGTTTTCTCTAAATGGTTAACTGTTGTTACAGGTAGCTGTGACTTATCCTCGAGTTTCAGCTGTCATGCTCTCTTACAAACATTTACAATATGTGGTATAATTTCAATACGGTAGATAAAAGATTAATCATCATGACATTAATCAGTAAATCAGAATGGGCTCGCAGACATGGATTTTCAAAATCATACGTTTCCAAGCTGATCAAGCAAGGCAAGCTGTCTCTTTACAACGGTATGATCGACGAAGATAAGGCAAATGCTCGCGCCGATCTGAAAAAACAGCTTCTAGAAGCAAAACTGAACAACGAAATATACAAAGGACAGATTCTTGAGGCTCAAGCAAACAAGATAGCTGCTCAATACGTCTCCACAGAAGCGGTCAGAAAGGTTGTCAGCGCTCGAAACAAAGTAATCAGAGATACGATCTTGAAAATCCCCGACCGAGTATCTTCTGCAATAGCCGCCCTCAAAGATGCTTCTGAAATCCATTTCCTACTAACAAACGAAATCAGAAACACTCTTTTTGAGCTTAGCAACGACACAACCGTCTAAAACGCTTCAAGCTGCCGCATAGCAAAAAACACTGTGGCCACCTACTTTTTTCTTTCTTAGCCGGTAATCATTCCTGCTGCAAATTTAACCCAAGTCTGCTATAATCTCTCATAATCCAAACAAATCTAACTATAGTACCATTGTAGAAATGGTGCCATTTTTGAGGCCATATTTCGCATTTTCCAATATAATGATGTTGAAAATTCAGCAAAAAATACGGCTAGTTGCGACTTTCGAGCAACACTTCTTCTCTGTTCAACTGGAGAAAGTGGCTTACATGACACCATGTCGAATACCTTATCAACCTTCTTAGTTTGGTTTTCAACCTCAGCATCTATAGCCATAACCGCAGTAATTCCAATAATCATTGATAACGTTTTATTCATAACTTATCGTTCTTTCACAACTATCAATAAAAAAACACTGGAGCAATTTATATAATTATACTGGCGATAGATTAAAAATACGCAAATTTACCGAAAAAAATTGGGTAATTATAATCATCCGAACTTTGATAAAAAACCATTTTTCCGGTAATGCAAACATAGTGTTCTTGTCTCTTAGTAAGGTTCTGCATACCCACCAGAGTGGGTAAGTATTAGTTCTAGCTCCTGCAACAGCTAATTTTATTGCGATTCACTGGATTCCCCCATCATCTTTCCATTCCATAATCTTTGGATTTTTCTATTTCTGCAAGATGTTCAGATTCTTTGCTTTGCTGAATTTGGGATTGTCGTTCCATGATCATATCTAGGCGATTTAGGTCCACGATGCGGCTGCAATTTTGTGAAGCAAGAAGAGCAATTGAATATTTAGATTCCGCCTGATGCATATCGACAGCTAGAAACTCCTTCATGACCTTTTCATCATCCAACACATGCATATTTTCCCTTGTAAGACGCGGCGCAAGTATAGAGGCTTTCTCATGCAATTGCTGCACCGTCTCCGGAGTCAATTCTCTCTCACTCGACGCGTTCT